>NZ_JADPIE010000003.1:300000-427322 GCF_015666175.1 Halonatronomonas betaini
GCAGGAGTTAAATGCCGATTTTATAGGATTTACAGGCCATAAAGGCTTTATGGGCCCTGCTGGAACCGGCGGCCTCATCATCTCTAATAAAATGATAGAAAAAACTAAACCCTTCATTGAAGGTGGAACTGGCAGCAAATCCGACCTGCTAATCCAGCCAGAACTTTTACCTGATAAATACGAAGCCGGCACCCAGAATACTCCTGGAATTGCCGGTCTCAATGCAGCAATCAAATTTATCAAGCAAAAAGGAATTGAATCTATCGATAAAAAAATAAAAGAAAATTACAGGCTGCTCCATCAGGGCCTGGCAGAAATCAATGGAATTAATATTGTCGGCCCAAAAAACATTGATAATAAAGTCAGCACAATTTCATTAACATTCGATGAGCATGACCCTGCAGAAATCGGCTTTACAATCGATAAAAACTATGGAATTATGGCCAGAACAGGCCTGCACTGTGCCCCATTAGCACATAAAAGTCTGGGCACATACCCGGAAGGCACATTACGCCTAAGCCCGGGATATTTTTCATCCAGGGAAGAAATCGAAAAAACTATTAAGACATTTAAAGATATAGTCTCTTAACTATTGATAAATCATATACATTACAAGATCTTAAGCAGAGAAAGATCTTAACCATTTAAGTAATTATAGAAACTCTTTAAAATCTTTTCTTCCAGCCTCCCCTTTTCATAGATCAAATATAAATGGCGGCTAAGATTTAATTCCGGTGTTTCAATTATCTTTATTCTGCCTGATTTTTCCGCCTTACTGGCAGCCATTCTTGAAACAAATGAAGTTCCTAACCCGGCTTCCACAGCTGATATCACAGCCTCCGTACTGCCAAACTGATAGCTAACCTTAAAATCCTTCAGGGAGTATCCAAGCTCTCTGAAGGCATCAAGCATAACCTTCCTTGTTCCTGAGCCCTCTTCCCTGATCACCAGATCATTTTTTATAATTTCACTGAGCCCAACTTTATCACTCTCAGCAAGTGGATGGTTAACTCCAACAATAAATTTCAATTGGTCATCTTCAACAGGTTCAGATAAATATTTATCTGAATTAAGCTTTTTCCCGATGATTATCAAATCAACCTTGCCAAGTGTTAAAGCTTCAATCATATCCTGACTATCGCCACTTATTACATCAACTTTAATATTACTATAATCATTTCTAAAATCAGCAAGTCGGCCAGGCAAAAAATAAACGCCAGGAATAGTACTTGCTCCAACTTTAATTCTACCAGTATCCTTAGTCGAAAGTTGAGAGATCTCTAATTCTGCCTTATCCCATCTTCTTAATATCTCCCTTGACTGTCTGTAAAGAATCTTACCGGCGTCAGTTAAATGAATTGTCCCCTTAGATTTATTGATCAACTCAGTCTCAAAATACTCTTCAAGTGACTTAACCTGCATACTGACTGCAGGTTGAGTCAAATTCATCTCCTCAGCAACCTGAGAGTAACTGCCAATATCACAAAGTTTTATAAAAATCTTTAAAGTATTAAGTTTCATAATTTACCCCCTGGACTTTATTTTTTGACCTGATCATAATAGTTTTGCCAGTCATTTTCAGGCAGCATAGATCCTCCAGTTAACCAGACAATATGAATAGCTTCAGCAGCAATATTTTCATAGCCATTAGCTTTTAATAACTTATTGACAGATTTTGGTCCTTTCAAACCAGAAGCAGCAGAAGGCTCAACTTTTAAATTTTCAAGATCATATAAAAGCGCCATAGAATTTAAAATCTCACTATCATCTAAAATATAGCCTCCAGCAAATAAGTTACCTGTTGATTCCATCACCAGCGGCGAAGGATTCCTGACAGCAAGCCCATCAGCAACTGTCCTGCCGTCCCCCTTTGTAAAGTTAAACTCATTTGAATTAGAGCTAAATATTAATTCTCTATCATCATCAATTAATGCTTTACTAACAGCAATTGCCGTTTCAGGCTCAACTACCAGGGGATATACCTTATCACCAAAGATATATTTCATGCCATAGGCAATCCCTCCTGGGGCTCCACCAACTCCACAGGGCAGATAAACAAATATCGGCGGAATATTTTCTCCCAGCAGATTAAGGCCCTCTAATTGTTTTTCAAGATAAAAGGCTGCAGTACTATACCCTAAAAAGAGCAACCTGGAATTCTCATCATCAATAAAAATACTCTTCGGATTTTTTTCTGATTCTTCCCTTCCGATAGCTATCGCTTTCTCGTAATCACCTTCATACTCAATAACTTCCACACCTTTAGACCTTAAAAGCTTCTTTTTCCATTCTTTAGCATCATCTGACATATGCACTCTTACTTTAAAGCCTAAGGCTGAGCCACTAATGCCAATACTTAAAGCCAGATTACCGGTAGAACCAACTTCCAGATAATAATCCTCAAATAATTCCTGGGCTTTATCACTTAAAAGCCAGTTATAATTTCCTTTAAGAGAAAAGCCATTACCTTCAGCCAGAGCTATAGCATGCTGAAAGACAGCATAAATTCCTCCTCTTGCTTTAATAGAGCCAGCAATAGGTAATTGATGATCTCCTTTCAAAAAGACTCTATCTGCAAGCTCATCATCTAAATCGTTATATAAATTCTCTGCCGGATATAAAGGAGAATCAATCACCCCTCCAGTATGTTTTACTTCAGAAAAGATTTCAGCAATTACCGGGGCCAGCAATGCCCATTCTGTCTTTGCTGCTTTAATATCTTTAAAATCTATTTGACTCTCGTCCATCTCATTTCTGCCCTTTTTGCTAAGATCTAAAAATAACTCCTCCATTATTTCGCCACCTCTTTATCTCAATTAAGAATTATTAATATCTAATTTATCTATTAAAGCTTCTTTTACAACCTGGGGTACAAACTTATCAATATCCCCTGAAAAACTGGCAACCTCTTTAACCAGGCTTGATGATAAAAAGATATAACTGGCATCAGTCATTAAAAATACTGTCTCAATCTCATCATTTAACTCTTTATTCATTGCAGCCATCTGGAATTCGCCTTCAAAATCAGAAACAGCCCTTAAACCTCTAATAACTGCATCTGCCCCCTTCTGACTGGCATAGTCCATAGTCAAACCTGAAAAAGCCTCTATTTCAAAGTCACCAATTTCTTCAGTTGCTTTTTTTAGAAGCTCTACCCTTTCCTCCATTGAAAAAAGCGGTTCTTTGCTATTATTATTAAAAACAGCGATAATAACTTCATCAAATATCTTAGAAGCCCGTTCAATTATATTTAAATGACCATAGGTAACAGGATCAAAACTTCCTGGATATATAACCTTTGACAATTAAAATCACCTCAATTTTTAACCCTGAAATTCAGCAACTATAATACCTGTTGAACCGTAATCTTTCTCCTTAATAATTAACAGTTCACCTGGAATTTCAGGTCTATAATTTTCTCTATATTCAATAATTAGAACAGCTGGATTCTTTAAAAGTTGATAGTCCAGTAATGCAGTTAATGTATCTTTATAATAATTCTCATCATATGGTGGATCAATAAAAACTAAATCATATTTCTTTGTACTATTTTTTATAAAGCTTTTAACATCCTGGCAAAACAGATTAGTTTTTTCTTCAATCCCTAATAAATCAATATTATCTCCAATAATTTTGCAATTCCTGGAGCCAATTTCTACAAAATCAACAGTCCCTGCACCTCTACTGGCTGCTTCAAGTCCTAAATTACCAAAGCCTGCAAAGAGATCCAGACAGTCTTTTCCCCTGGGAAAATCTAAAAGTATATTAAAAACAGCTTCCTTTACCATATCTTTAGTTGGTCTCACTTTATCAGTCTGATATGATTTTAATTTCCTGCCTTTAAATTTTCCAGCAATAATCCTCACAATAAACACCTCATAAGCAATATAATAACAATTAAATAATAACTTCTAATTGACTGACTTTATTAACAATATCAGGATATTTTTTCTCCCAATTAGCCTTAGAGGTCAATCTCAATGCCTCTTTTCTGGCAATCTGTAAAACCTTCTGGTCCTGAATCAGACTGGCTACTCTAAATTCATCAATACCATGCTGTCTGGTACCAAAAAATTCACCTGGGCCTCTTATTTCAAGATCCTTTTCAGCAATAACAAAACCATCACTGCTGGCAACCATTGCCTCAATTCTCTGAATACCATCCTCCGTTTTAGGATCAGCAATTAAAATACAGAAAGATTGCTTATCACCTCGTCCAACCCTTCCTCTTAACTGGTGGAGCTGGGCCAGGCCAAATCGATCAGCATCTTCAATAACCATTACCGTTGCATTAGGAACATCAATTCCAACTTCAATTACTGTAGTTGCAACGATCAGATCGATATTGCCTTGCTTAAATTCTTCCATGATCTCCTGCTTATCAGCAGCAGTCATCTGACCGTGAACCATACCTAAATTTTTATCAGGAAGAAACTTTTCATTTAACTGCTGATATAATTCGTCTACAGAAATTAAATTTGGCATCTCATCTGAAGGCTCAATTAATGATGTAACAACAAAGGCCTGATCTCCTGCTTCTATCTTTTGATTAACAAAATCATAAATTTGTCTTCTCTTATCCCGCTTTCGCCAGTAAGTAATAACAGGCGAACGGCCTGGGGGCATCTCACCAATAACTGAAACATCGAGATCACCATATAAAGTCATAGCAAGAGACCGAGGAATAGGTGTTGCTGTCATTACTAGTAGATCAGGGTTTTCTCCCTTTTCCATTAATCTCTGTCTCTGCCTGACCCCAAATCTATGCTGCTCATCAATTACAATTAAACCTAAATTTTTATAATTGATATCGTCCTGAAAAAGAGCATGGGTACCAACTACTATATTAAGATTATCAGATTCTATCCTTTCAAGGATTTTTTCCTTATCACCAGTACTTGAGCTACCAGTAATTAAGCCGATATTAACTGGTAAGTTTTTAAATAATTCTTTTAAAGTAAAATACTGCTGCTCTGCTAGAATCTCAGTTGGCGCCATATAAAGGGAAAGCTTGCTATTTGAAACAACAGCCAGTAAAGCCAGAGCTGCAACAACAGTCTTCCCGGAACCAACATCTCCCTGAAGTAATCGCTGCATTGGAATATTTTTTTCCAGGTCACCAGCAATATCATGCCAGGCTTTTTTCTGAGCTGAAGTCAACTTAAAATCAAGTTCACTTAAAAAGTCAGCCATTAATTCAGTTGATGGAGGATGACTATATCCCTTTTTAATCTGATATTGATTTTTTTCCATCATTAAGCGGATCTGAAATAGAAATAACTCAGAAAAAGCCAGACGCTGTCTGGCTTTAATGAATGAATCCCTGCCTGAAGGAAAATGATATTCCCTGACTGCATCACCAATATGAGGGAGTTTATATTTTCTTTTTAAATAAGCAGGCAGCCAGTCATTTAATTTGTTAGCATAATTATTTACTGCTCTAAAAACTATAGACCTAAGTTGTTTCTGATTTAAATTCTTAGTTAAAGTATAAATAGGCACAACCCTATTAGTATGAACTAAATTTTCTGAATCTGCAGCTTCATAAACAGGATTATTAATCTCTTTCTTTTTAAATTGCCTCCAGCTTTTCTCGCTAATCTGGCCATGCAAATAAAATTCTTCTCCCTTAGAAAAATTCTTTGCAAGATAAGTCTGATTAAACCAGCTTCCTATAACTGCGTCACTATGATCTATAAATGTCACTTTTAATAGTTCAAGACCCTTTCTTATCCTGCTTTTTTCAAGAGAATATACTTCACCTTTAATTGTTACTGTCTCGCCAGGAGCAGCATCCTTAATAGAAATTACTTTACTTCTATCTTCATAATCTCTAGGAAAATAAAATAAAAGATCAGCTAAAGTATCGATACCTAATTTCGATAATTTTTCTGCCCTGGCCGGTCCCACACCTTTTACATATTCAATTGATTTTGCCAGAGTAGAATCCATTATTTCAATAAATCTCCACTTAAAAGAGCCATACCATATACTGACGGGCCAACATGGGCTCCTAAAATTGGGCTAATTATATTTTCAATTATTTCTACTTCTACTCCTATTTCCTGACATAGCTCATTCAATGCAATTTTGATTTCTTCAGCTCTCTCAGCATTATCTCCATGCATAATTCCTATCCAGGCATATTTCTCACCCTGCAGCTCTTCACGACAATACTCCACAATAGCATCCTTAACCCGCTTTTTCCCCCGGGCTCTACCATTTGGGGATATTTCACCTTCAACTGCTTTAAGTTCTAATAGTGGGTGAAAATTAAGAATAGACCCTAAAAATGACTGGGCCTTCCCAATTCTTCCGCCTTTTTCAAGAAATTTAAGGTCACTAACTGTAAACAAAACTCTTGATTTATTTAAATAATTATCAATAATTTCAGCAATTTCATCAAGTTCTTTACCAGCTTCAACCAGTTTACAGACAAGTTTTACAAGAGTACCTAAACCAAGACTGGCAGATCCAGTATCAATTATTTTGACTTCAGTATTATTTATATCCTGGGCTGCTAGTTGAGCAGACTTTACAGTACCACTTAATTTACCTGAAATATGAATTGAAATAATCTGATCATATTCTTCAGCCATCTCCTGATATTTTTCAATAAATCTACCAGCAGAGGGCTGAGAAGTGGTCGGAATTATATCTACTTTGCTTATCTTCTCGAAAAACTCAGCAGAATCTATATCAACTCCATCTATATACTGTTCATCACCAAAGTGAAGAGTCAGAGGAATAGTAAATAAATAATCTCTGCTCTCAATAAACTCTTTTGGCAGATCATTGGTGCTATCTGTTAAAACTCCTATTTGGCTCATTTAAAACACCTCAATTTTCTTATTTTATTCTAATGAAATGATATATGGATAAAGTGGCTGTTCCCCCGCATATATTTCTATCTCATCGATATTATCAAAACGATTTAATAATTTTTTCCTTAATTTAATAGCATCATCTTCAGTTACTTCTTCACCATAATATATAGTAATTAATTCTTCATCTTCAAGAGATTCTTCAAATAATTTAACAACTACTCTCTCATAATCATTACCTTTAACTTTAATATTACCATCAATTAAGCCAATTACATCTCCTTCTTTAATATCAAGACCCTGAACTTTAGAATCTTTTACAGCTTTTGTAATTTGAGCAGTTCTAACATATTCTCTTTCTTCATCCATAGCATCAACCATTGTATCCAGTTCTTCATGTTCATTATAATGCATCATAGCAGCAATAGCCTCAGTAAAGGATCTAGTTGGAATTACCTTAACAGTTTTTTCTTCTTCAAGTTCTGCTGCCTGTCTGGCTGCAGAGACAACATTTTTATTATTAGGAAATATAATTATTTCTTTTGCATTAAGTTTTTCAAGAGCCTGAACAAAATCATTAGTACTCGGGTTCATTGACTGACCACCAAATATAACTTCATCTGCTCCTAACTCAGTCAAAATATCTTTTATACCCTCACCAGCAGCAACGGTTATAATACCTCTTTTCTTTGGTTTATCATCTTTATTGCTTATCTTAATAGTTTCAGCATCAGTAGAACTTTTTGTAGCAACTGAATGATCATCATTTACAACCTTAAGTTCTGGTTTTTCTTTATAAATCATATCCCGATGCTGACTCTTCATATTATCGATTTTAATATCATCAATAATTCCAATTTTAAGTCCATACTCCAGGATAACACCAGGATGATTAGTATGAATATGAACTTTAATGATTTCATCAGAGCCAACAACCATTAATGAATCTCCATAATTATTTAATTCCTTCCTAACTCTGTCTATCTCTTTTTGTCCATCTTCCTTATCAAGATGGATTAACAACTGAGTACAAAAAGTATATTTAATATCTTCTTCACGTTTTTGATGAGCTCCTAAATTCTTATGAGCTGCAACATCGCCTGTATCAGAGTAAATAACTTCTCCTTTTAATGCTTGAAGCATGCCCTCAAGGATAAATATATATCCCTGACCTCCAGCATCAACAACTTCAGCTTCTTTTAAGACAGGTAGTTGTTCTGGTGTCTTATTTAAAGCAACATTTGCAGCTTCAATTGTCTCTTCCAGGATAACCTGAGTATCATCACTCTTTTTAAGCCCCTTTTTAGCGCCATCAGCAGCTTTCCTGGATACAGTTAATATTGTACCCTCTACAGGCTTTAAAACACCTTTATAAGCCACTTTAGATGCATTTTTAAGAGCTTCTGCGAAAACTTTAGCATCCATCAACTTATTACCCTCAACAGCCTGAGCAAAGCCCCTTAAAAGCTGAGATAATATAACTCCTGAGTTACCTCTGGCTCCCATTAAAGCTCCTCTAGACATAGATTCACAAATATCATCAATTCTATCTGACTTACTGTTTTTTGTTTCTTCAACCGCTTCCTGCATTGTTAAATACATATTAGTACCTGTATCACCATCAGGAACCGGAAATACATTAAGGGAATCAACCAGAGATTTTTGCTGACCTAATCTACTTAAAGCGGTCTCTAACATCTCTTTAAATCGGTCACCGTCTATAGTATTAATTCCCCTGTTATTTTTATTACCGGTCTTCATCTTGGACCCTCACTCCCTGTACATTAATGTCAACTTTAGCTACTTCTACCCCTAGCTTATCATTGACAGTATAATTTACTCTCTCCATGGCATTAGTTGCCACCTGTTGAATATTAGTACCATATTCAACAATAATATTTAGCTCAAGGCTTACTTTGTCTTCTTCAATATTAACTATTATACCCTTGGTTAAATTATCCCAACCTAATAGATCAGCTATGCCATCCTGCATATTCCTGGAAGACATGCCAACTAAACCATAACATTCCATTGCAGCAAGTCCAGCTATTTTAGCGATAACATCTTTGCTTACAATTACTTTTCCAAATTCTGTTTGCCATTCTTTTGACATATTCTCACCTCGTTTATAAGACAAAAGATTTAATTTAATTCTACAACAATTAGATAAAACTTGCAAATCCAACTTATAATTCTCCAATAAAACTTGTCAGGACTACTCTAAATATGTTAAAATGAATATTAGAGCTAAAATAGCAGGCTTATCAAAATAGAAACGGGGGTGTTTGTAATGGCACAGGTCTGTGAGATTTGTGGTAAAGGCAGCAACAACGCCAATAGAATAAGACGTAGAGGTAAAGCAAAAAAAGAAGGCGGTGTAGGCCGTAACGTAACTAGCGTCAGCAAAAGAAGCCAGAAGCCTAATCTTCAAAAGATAAAGGCTATGGTTGATGGAAATAAAAAAAGAATTAAAGTATGTACTACCTGTATTAAATCAGATAGAGTAACTAAAGCATACTAAATAAATTATAAGGCGAAGGAGATAATTACTCCTCCGCCTCTTTTTTATTTAATAGGTAACTTCAGCTAATTCTTTTTCCAATTCTTCTCTTGACTTTTTAATTCTTGCTACACCTGTTTCCATTGCCGCCTCAGCTACTGAAATAGCAACTGCTTTAGCAACTCCCTTTTCAAATGGTCCAGGAACAATTCTTTCATTATCAGGTTCTTGAATCAGTCCAGCTATTGCCCTGGCTGCAGCCATCTTCATCTCTGAATTAATATCTTTTGCTCTAACTATTAAGGCACCTTTCATGACTCCAGGAAAAGCCAGTACATTATTAATCTGATTTGGATAATCAGACCGACCTGTAGCAATTATTGAAACACCAGCCTCTTTAGCCAGCTCTGGAGCAATCTCTGGATCAGGATTTGCAAGGGCAAATATAATTGGGTCCTGATTCATTATATTAACCATATCTTTAGATAATACGTTACCAACTGATAAGCCAATAAAAATATCTGCCTTATTAACTGCTTTAGCCAGGCCACCATCTAAATTTGCTGAATTAGTTATTTTTGCCAATTCTTCTTTAGCAGGATTTAAATCACCTCTATCACTATTAATGATCCCCTTACTATCACAAACAACTAAATTATCTTCTGAAACACCTGCCTGAAGCAATAATTTAACAGTGGCAGTTGCTGAAGCACCAGCTCCATTAATCACAATTTTACTATTTGATAATTTTTTATCAAATAATTTGGTAGCATTTAATAAACCAGCTAAAATTACAATAGCCGTACCATGCTGATCATCATGAAATATTGCCATCTCAGTTTCTTCTTTTAACTTTTCCTCAATATAAAAACAGTCTGGAGCAGCAATATCTTCTAAATTAATACCTGCAAAAGAAGGCTCTAAATTTTTTACTATATTAACTATCTCTTCCTTATCAGTAGTACCCAGACATAAAGGAACTGCATCAACTCCAGCAAATTTTTTAAACAAAACTGCCTTACCCTCCATTACAGGCATAGCAGCATCTGGACCAATATTCCCAAGTCCCAAAACAGCAGTTCCAGAACTGACAACTGCAATCATATTGCCTTTAGCAGTATACCTGAATGCATTATCCTTATCTTCAGCAATAGCTCTGCATGGCTCAGCTACACCTGGAGAATAAGCCAAACTTAAATCATCAGCATTATTAACTTCGACCTTACTTTTAATTTCTATCTTACCTTTATTATCTTCATGAAATTTTAATGACTTCTGATAAATATCCAAAATATCTCCCCCTAATTATTATTTGAAAATTCCTTTTGTCCCTGCTCATATAAATCATTACCTTCTACGTCATTAACAACAAATAATGGAAGACCTTCAACATATAATTTCCTGATAGCTTCTGGTCCTAATTCAGGATAAGCTATAACCTCAGCTTCTTTTATATGTTCAGCTATTAAAGCTGCAGCCCCTCCAACAGCGGCAAAGTAGATAGCATCATATTTTTTTAAAGCATCCCTTACAGATTCAGATCTTGCACCTTTACCTATCATGCCTTTAAGACCAGCCTTTAACAGTGGTTCAACAAATGGATCCATTCGATAACTGGTTGTAGGACCGGCAGATCCAATTGCTTTATCAGGTTTATTAGGGGCCGGACCAACATAATAAATAACAGTTCCTTCAATATCAAATGGGAGCTCTTCGCCTGCTTCCAGGGCCTCAACCAGGCGTTTATGAGCCTGATCTCTAGCAGTATATATTGTCCCTGTCAGCCTAACCTCATCTCCTGCCTTAAGTTCTTTTATTAGACTATTATCTAATGGCAAATTTATTTCTTTCATCCTATCTACCTTCCTTATTAAATACTAAGCTTATATGGCGAGCAGAATGACAATTCAAATTAACTGCAACAGGCATACTGGCTATGTGACAGGGATAACTCTTGATATTAACACCTAAAGCAGTTGTATTTCCGCCAAGACCCTGGGGACCAATTCCAAGTTGATTAACTCTTTCAAGAATATTTTTCTCTAATACTGCCAGCTTTGGATCAGGATTTCTTTTATCTATTCTTTCAAAAAGACTCCTTTTAGCAAGTAAAGCTGATTTTTCAAAATTACCTCCAATTCCAACACCTACAATCAAAGGAGGACAGGCATTGGCACCTGATTCCTGAACAACCTGGACTATATAATCAATAATTTCATCTTGAGATACAGTTGGTTTCATCATTTTTATCTGACTCATATTCTCACTGCCACCACCCTTAGTGGCAATATCCAGTTTTAGTTCATCACCTTCAATAAAATCATAATGAATAATGGCAGGAGTATTAGTGCCGGTATTTTCTCTATCAAGTGGATCTTTTACAACTGATTTCCTTAAATAACCATCACTATATCCTCTACTTATCCCCTTATTAATGGCATCTTTTAAGTTACCATCAAATTGAAGATCTTGACCAATTTCTGCATAAACAACAACCAATCCAGTATCCTGACAGAGAGGAACTCTCTCATTTCTAGCTATCTCTGAATTATCAAGAATCTGTTTCAAAATTTTGCGGCCAACTTCACTTTTTTCTCTATCATAAGCTGCACTTATTGCATTTTTAACATCTTCAGGCAGCTCAAAATTAACCTCTTGAACCTTACTGGCAATCTCATTCTCAATCTCTTTTGTTTTAATTAATTGCATATTTTCACCTGTATCTAATTAGAATTATCATCATGTAAAATATAGATTAATCTACCTTTACCAACCTTTATCTTAAAAACATCCCCAACGACTCTATTACTAATGCCTCTGGTATAACTTCTTAATAGATCAAGTCCTTCAATGTCATATTTAGTTCCACTAAGTGATATATTCTCAACCTTTTTATCTAAAGGCAATAATGATAAATGCCAGCCTTGATAACCTGAAATTTCTTTGCTTTTTTCAATTATTCCAATTTCAAGACCTTTTTCCTTAATGACAGCATCAATATTAAGATTCAAAGAATACTCAAGCAGATAAATATTAGCCAGTTGCTGATCAAACCTTCCACCCATACTACCTAGTAATATAATTGTATCACATTCTAACCTATTACAATAATCAATGGATAATTCACCATCTGTTTTATCTTTATCAACAGGATATCGCTCTAAAGTCACCTGTCTTTCCTTCCAGAAATCTAATTCAGCTTCAGTCAGCGAATCAAAATCACCAATTATATATCCAGGATCAATTCCTAAGCTTTCAAATAATCTGGCCCCTCCATCTGCTGCCAGTCTAATATCTGAACCATTAATAATATCTTTATAAAAGTGATCAGGGGAGTTAAATTCTCCATTTAATACAACTACTGCCTGACAATTATCAGAGCCCATTTTATTAAAACTGATTTAATAGATTGGCCATTTCCAGCATACCAACAGCTGCTTCAAAACCTTTATTGCCAGCCTTAGTGCCTGCTCTCTCAATAGCCTGTTCAATTGTATCAGTAGTTATTACCCCAAACATTACAGGTTTTTCAGTATCTAAACCGACTGTAGCAATACCCTTTGAAACTTCAGCACAGACATAATCAAAATGAGGTGTTGCCCCTCTAATTACTGCACCAAGGCAAATTACACCATCATATTTATCACTGGCTGCCATCTTTTTAGCAGTTAGTGGTATTTCAAAAGCACCTGGAACCCAGGCAATGTCAATATCTTCAGCTTCAACTCCGTGCCTGATCAAAGCATCCTTTGCTCCTGAAAGCAGTTTGCTTGAAATAAATTCATTAAAACGAGCAATTACAATTCCAACTTTTAAGCCTTCACCTAACAGTTTACCTTCATATACTTTAGACATTTTAATTATCCTCCTTTGGATTATCTTTAATCTCATTTGTATTTAAATTATGCAAAATATGTCCCATCTTATTCTTTTTAACTTTTAAATATTCTTCATTATCTCTATTAGGTCTAATTTCAAGAGGTACCCTATCAGTAATTTCAAGACCATAACCCTCGAGACCAACAACCTTTTTCGGATTATTAGTTATTAATTTAATAGATTTTATTCCTAAATCAATTAAAATCTGAGCGCCGATTCCATAATCCCTTAAATCAGCAGGGAAGCCTAAAGCGATATTGGCTTCAACAGTATCCATTCCTTCATCCTGTAAATGATAGGCCTTTATTTTATTGGCTAAACCGATACCCCGGCCTTCCTGGCGCATATATACAATTACACCCTCGCCATTTTCTTCTATCATTTCCATAGCTCTATGAAGTTGCTCGCCACAGTCACAGCGATTAGAACCTAATACATCACCAGTTAAACATTCTGAATGGATCCTTGTTAATACATTCTCCTTATCATGTAAATCTCCTTTAAAAATTGCCACATGTTCCATATTATCTACCATAGTTGAGTAGACCCGAATCTTAAACTCGCCATATTCAGTTGGCATATCAGCTTCAGCTTCCAAATTAATTAGCTTTTCCCTTTTCTTTTTATATTTTATAAGATCAGCAATACTAATTAATTTTAAATCGAATTTCTCAGCAAATTCTTCTAGATCATCTAATCTAGCCATCGAACCATCATCTTTGATGATTTCACAGATTACACCAGCAGGTTTCAATCCAGCTAATTTAGCCAGATCTACAGCCGCCTCTGTATGACCGGCCCTTCTTAAAACTCCACCTTTTCTGGCCTTCAGTGGAAATATATGTCCAGGACGATTAAAATCTCCTGGTTTACTTTCAGGATTCACTAACTCCTGAATAGTTTTAGCCCTCTCTTCAGCTGAAATACCTGTTGTTGTGGAAACATGATCAACTGAAACAGTAAAACCAGTCTGATGAGGATCAGTATTATTACTTGTCATAAGAGGAATTTCTAATTCTTCTATTCTTTCTTTTTCCAGTGGAGCACAGACCAGGCCTCTGCCCTCTTTAATCATAAAATTAATCGATTCTTTATCAGCCTTTTCAGCAGCCATCAAAAGATCTCCCTCATTCTCTCTATCTTCATCATCTACAACTATTACCATTTTACCTTCTTTGATATCCTGGATTGCATCTTCTATTCTATCCATTATTATCCTCCCTTAAATTATAGGTCATATCCATATTTTTGTAATTTTTCTTTAGTTAAAGAACCTGATTTATCATTACTTCCACCACTATTTTTTAGATAATTCTCTGTTGTATTCACAATATATTTGCCAAGTATATCAGTTTCCAGGTTTATAGTGTCACCAATTTTACTCAGATAAAAAGTTGTCTCAGACCAGCTCTCTGGTATTAGAGAAACTTTAAAAACTTTATCATTAACTTCAACAACAGTTAAACTTACTCCATTTACTGCAATTGAGCCTTTTTCAACGATATATTTTCCTAATTCTTCAGGATAGTCAATAGATAATACTCTGGCATTCTTTTCAGGTTTTATTTTTAAGAGATTTCCTGTACCATCTATATGGCCGGTCACAATATGCCCATCCAGCAAATCATTAACCCCTAATGATGGCTCTAAATTAACCTGACTGCCAAGACTGAGATCTCCTAAATTACTTTTTCTAAGAGTTTCAGGCATTACATCAGCCTTAAATCCAGTTGCTGTAAAAGCCACAACAGTTAAACAGACACCATTAACAGCAATACTGTCACCTTTGCCTGCAGATTCTACAACCCTTTCAGCTTTAATATCAAGTTGATATGAGCTGCCACCTTTATTAATTGCCTGAAGGGTACCAATTTCCCTGACAATACCGGTAAACATTAACTTTCACCTCTTTTAGGATAGGCTGTAATCAAAATATCTTCACCATATCTTTCAGTTTTATCTATATTAATTTTTTCAGATTTATAAATTTTATCTGGTGCAGCACCGGCAAAAACAGGAATACCATCATTACCACCAAGGATTTTCGGGGAAATAAAAATATAGTATTTATCTATTAAACCTGCTTTTAAAAAAGAATAATTAATTCTACTGCCGCCCTCTAACAAAATATTAATTAGATCAAAATTTATTAATTCTCTTGATAGATCATCGAGGTCAAGCTGATTATCTTCATTTAAAGCAAGCTCGATTACTTTCACTCCAGGTAATTCTTGAAATTTTGATTTTTTTACAGCATCGACATCAGGTCCAGTAAAAACTAAAATATCTGAAAGATAATTACCTTTTCTGGCTTCCTTAAACAATTTTGATTCAAGAGAAATTTTTAGGTTGCTATCAAGAATAACCCTGGTTGGCTGACTCACCTTTCCATCTAAATGCCGAACTGTTAATTGAGGATCATCAAGCTCAGCAGTTCCTCTACCAACTAAAACAGCATCTAACTTATGGCGTAAATAATGTGCATATTCCCGGGATTTTTCACCAGAAATCCAGCGAGCATCACCACCAGGCGCAGCAATATAACCATCAATAGTTTGAGCAACCTTCAGATTATAAAAAGGTCTTTTCTTTTCCATAAAATGAAAGAATGATTCATTTAATTTTCTGCCCTCTTCTTCCATCAATCCTGCATAAACCTCAATATCCTTTTCTTTTAATTGAGATATTCCACCACCTGCAACTTTAGGGTTAGGATCTCCATTAGCAATAAAAACCCTTTTAATTCCAGAATTAATCACTTTTAAAGAACAGGGAGGTGTTTTCCCATAATGACTGCAGGGCTCTAAATTAACATAGAGATCAGACCCTTTAACATCAGTATCTGCTGAATCAATAGCCATAACCTCAGCATGATCTTCACCAAAAGCAGAATGATAACCTTTACCAATGATTTTATCATCTTTTACGATGACAGCACCAACCAGTGGATTAGGACTCACAAAACCTTCTCCCTTTCTAGCAAGTTCCAGGGCTCTTTCCATATATTTATAATCCTTATCTCTAAACTCCATAAAAACTACTCCCCTCCAGCATTTCGTAAATAATCAGACATAAATAAAAGCCTTCCTAATTATAGGGAAGGCCTGGATATCTCTTGCAAGGCTAACTCTCATCCAGACTTTAACTGTCGGTATTGGAATTTCACCAATTCAACCCCGTTGGGCTTGTGGACTTTAACCACCGGTATGGAATTTCACCACTCCCCGTCAGCATAATATTCATTTTTAAAACCAATTAACTATACATATTAACTGTACATATTTTATCATAAATTAAAAACACTGTAAAGTCAGCCTAAAAACTGCTACTCTCCAGCAGCTCTAAACTTTTTAATCATTTCATAAGGATTTTCAGAACCAAATATTGCAGAACCAGCAATAATTATATCTGCGCCGGCCTCAATTACTTCACTGACATTATGAAGTTTTATTCCTCCATCAACTGCAATTGCCACATCATTATTTAATTCTTCTATCATAGAATTAAGCCTGGCAATCTTTTCAGTTATCTGTGGAATATATTTCTGACCACCAAAACCTGGATTAACTGACATTATCAAAACCATATCTAAATCAGGCAAAATTAATTCAATCTCTTTTAAAGAAGTCCCTGGATTTAAAGATACACCGGCTTTACAACCTGATTCTTTAATCCGTTGAATCAATCTATGGCTATGATTTGTCGCTTCAATATGAAAAGTTATATAATCACTACCTGCTTCAGCATATTCTTCAATATAATCTTCAGGATTAGAAATCATCAAATGGGTATCGAAAACCAGGTCAGTCTTATCTCTCAGAGCAGATATAATTCCTGGTCCAAAAGTCAAATTAGGAACAAAATGACCATCCATAATATCTAAATGAAGCATATCCGCATTATCTATAGTTTTAACCTCTTCTGCAAGCCTGGTAAAATCAGAGGCTAACAAAGATGGAGCAATTTTAATCATATTGCTTTCCCCTTTCCTCTAACATCTCAAAATATGTCTTATATGATTTATATCTTGAACTGGCAAGTTCGCCTTCTTCAACTTTTTCTTTTATTAAACAGCCTGGCTCATGAATATGATTACAGTTATTAAATTTACAATTACTCAAATACTTTCTAAACTCAGGGAAATAAAATTTCAAATCTTCAGCTTCAATGCCATCTAATTCAAGTGTTGAAAAGCCTGGAGTATCAGCAATCCAACCATCGCTATTCATCTTAAGTAACCTTACTTCCCTGGTAGTATGGGTTCCCCTCTTAAGTTTCTTGCTAATATCGCCAACCTTTAAGTTAGCACCAGGTATCAAAGTATTTAATAATGCAGTTTTCCCAACACCTGATGGCCCTGCCAGCACTGTTATACCTTTAGAAATGGCATCTTTAACCTCAATCATTCCTGTACCATTTTTTACACTTGTCAGAAAAACATTATAACCTGCATCTTTATATGCATTTATTGCATCATCTATCTCTGGATCTATTTCATCTACTAAATCAGTCTTATTAATAACAATTACAGGACTATAATCTAGAGATTCAATTAATATCAAAAACCTGTCCAGTAATTTAAAATTCACTTCAGGATTTTTAAGTGACTGAACAAGCAAAACCTGGTCTACATTTGCAACTTTCGGTCTCATCAGTAAGTCTTCCCGGGGCAAAAGCTCTTCAACCATTTCCTCTTTGACAACAACTCTATCTCCTGGATACATTTCTTCTCTAATTCTACCTCTAGGTTTACAGCGTTTTTCTTCTCCATTATCTAAATGGACAAAAACAAATCCACCAATCATTCTATTAATAGTACCCTTAAGCTCGATTTTTTAACTCCCCCTTAAAATCTATTCAAGTAACTCATCATAGATCAGATCATCTTCTCTATACAGTAAATACCTTGTAGAACCATAACTCTCAACCTCAATTTCAACCTGCTCACCTGGCTCAACCTGAGCTCTCCAGGCCATATAAATTCCAGTATCATCTTCTATCATCAGCCTGTATGAAGCAACCTCATTACCTGATCCAGTAAAACTAATCGTCCTATTTTTTATGCGATCATCATCAACTTCATTTTCATCTAAATGACCCTGAACCACATTACCCTGACTTACAACAAGATTAACTTCATCTCCTAAGAGATACTCCTCGCCAATCTCTGGGTCAGTATTAATAACCCGATTTTGTTCAATTTCATCAGAAAACTCATAATCTGTTTCACCAACAACAAAACCAAGTCTTTCCAGTTCTATAGTTGCCTGCCTGGTAGTCATTCCACTTAAATCTGGAATCTCTCTCCGCTCAGGTCCAGCACTTAGAATTAAATTAATACTTCTTGTAACTCTAATATTTTCACCGGCAGCTGGTTCCTGAGAATAAATATTACCTTCATCTATTTCAGAGCTAAATCTTTCTTCTTCAGCAATAGTATATTCAAAACCAGATTCTTCAATTATTTCAGTTGCCTCCTCAAGCTCAATTCCAGTTACATCAGGCACCTCTGCAATAGGTACATTCATTACTCTATTATATGCAAAAATGAATCCGCCTATTAATAAAGTTAAGATGCCGATACCAATCAAAGCATAAATTATAGGTCTCTTAATTTTTGAGGACGACTTTTTGCTTTTATTGCTTTTTTCTCTTTTACTTCTCTTATTAGTTTTCAATGAGCTCACTTTTTTGTCAGTTGAATTATTATCAAGCTCATTTATCTCTTTATAATTATGAATTTTTGTTCTTTCAAAAATATCTCTCCGTTTTTGATTTTTGTTTTCTCTTCTTAATCTATTAATCTTTGCCATAGCCTGAAGGAGTTCCTCTCTCATTTCCAGTGCTGAAGAAAATCTGTCATCTGGATCTTTGGCTAAAGCCTTTTTTATTAATTGATTAACTTCTTCAGGAATAGAATTATTATAATCGGAAAGATCTGGAACAGGTTCTTTTATATGTTTTAAAGCAACAGAAACAGCAGTTTCCCCTTTAAAGGGGACTGTACCTGTTAACATTTCAAAAAGTACAACCCCAAGAGAATAGATATCTGTCAGTGGTGTAATTTCTCCTCCTTTAGCCTGTTCAGGAGAAAAATAATGGGCACTGCCAACGACAGAATCAGTCATATCCAGGGTAACTGTAGAGCTGACTGCTCTAGCTATACCAAAATCAGTAACCTTAACCTGATTTTCAGGGGTCAGAATAATATTATGGGGCTTAATATCACAATGAACAATATCACTCTCATGGGCAACATTTAAAGCTGCAGCAATCTGAGAAGATATATCCAGTGCTTCAATAATCGGCAATTTCCCTCTTGCTTCAATAATATCCTTTAAATTCTGTCCGATTATATTCTCCATTATCAGGTAATGATAATTTTCAGTCTGCCCTATATCATAAATATTAACAACATTGGGGTGAGAAATCCTGGCAACAGCCCTGGCTTCATGGCGAATTTTTTTAATAAATTCTTCATCAGAAGCATATTCAGGTCTCAACATTTTTAAAGCAACCTGACGATCAAGCATTATATCGGTAGCTTCATAAACTACAGCCATCCCACCTCTGCCTAACTCTTTATTTATTTCATATCTATTTTTTATTACTTTATCCAAAAAAATTCACCTCTAAACTTCCTTTATCAAACAAGAAATAAAAGTAATGTTGTCACTGCCACCGGCAGCAAGTGCATCAGTTAATAATTTATCATTAATCTCATCAACTTCAGGATATAAATTAGAAATTATTAACTCAATCTCCTTTTCTCTCACCATATCTGACAAGCCATCACTGCAAATCAAGATATAATCACCTGAATTAAGCTCAACCATACCGGTATCTAAGTCCAGGTTTCTCTCCAGGCCAATAGCCTGTGTTAAAATATTTCTTTTAGGATGATTAAAGGCTTCCTCTTTAGAAATCTTTCCCTTAGTAACAAGTTGATTAACATAGGAATGGTCTGTAGATAACTTGCTTAAATTTTCATTTCTATATAAGTATATTCTGCTATCGCCTACATGTCCATAATATAATTTATCATTACATATCAAACAAACTGATAATGTAGTACCCATGCCTTTTAAGGTAGGATCATCTAAACCCTTATCTATAATCCTATTATTAATCCCACTAAAAATATTTTGAAAATATTGATTATATTCATCGTTACAATCAAAATTAATTTCATCCAACATCTCAATTGCAGTAGAACTTGCAACTTCGCCACCTTTATGGCCACCCATGCCATCAGCTACAGCAAGGATATTATTTTGATTAAGCCTTACTAGATAAGAATCTTCATTCTTGTCTCTAAGATTACCTCTATCCGTTATCCCTCTAGCAATTAAATCAGACATTAGATTATTCCTCCCTTAATCGGAGTTGACCGCATGCTGCAGTAACGTCTTCCCCCATACTTGCTCTTATCTGAACAGGTATGTTAAAATTATCTAAATATTTTTTGAAATTTTTGATCTTATTTTCAGGGCTTGGTTTATGAGCTAGACCATCAACTGGATTAGCAGGAATCAAATTAATAAAAACATTCATATTGCCTAACCAATCAACTAATTTTTTTGCATCCCTAATACTATCATTAAAACCAGAAATCATTAAATATTCAATTGTTATTCTTCGAGATGTCAATTTATAATAATCCTTCAAAGCAGATTTTATAGCATTTAAATCATATTTTTTATTAATAGGCATCAATTTATCCCTTTTATCATTATCACCAGAATGAATGGAAACTGCGAGACCAATCTGATCAAAATCTCTCCCAAATTCTAGAATTTTAGGAACAATCCCAACTGTAGAAACAGTAATTCTCCTGCTTCCAATATTTAAAGCTTTTTCAGAATTTATAATCCTAATAGATTTTTTAAGATTATCATAATTTAAGAATGGCTCCCCCATCCCCATATAAACTACATTTCTAAGTTCACCTAAATTATTCTTATCAATATATCTAGAAATCTGCCAGACCTGGTCAACAATCTCAGCTGTCGTTAAATTTCTCTTACAACCATTTAGACCAGTTGCACAAAAATTACAACCTAGATCACAACCAACCTGAACTGAAATACAGACAGTAAATCTTTCTTCTTTAGATTGTGGAATTAAAACCGTTTCAACTCTTTCACCATCATTTAACTCCCAGAGAAATTTACTTGTTCCATCTCTACTTTTATTAACCTTAATTAATTTTAGATTTTCCATCAAAAAATTATTAACTAAAAATTTCTGAAGCTCTCCAGGTAAATTTCTCATTAAATCTGGCTTAATAACTAAATTATTATATACCCAGTTAAAAATCTGATCAGACCGGAAAGATGGAAATGAATTTTCAACTAAAATTTCTGTTAAATCTGATTTATTTATTCCTTTAAATGAATACATCCTAAACCTCCCTGGTCCTCACATATATCTTGCTTCCTGGTTGAAATGGTTGATTACTCTTAGAATAATCTGCTCCAATAATATAAATATTATCAACATCTGCAGAAGTAGTAACTTTATTTTGCAAAATATCTCCAACAGTTGGACCAATTAAATTTGCAATTAACATTGCCAGCAACATACTCCAGATAGAAAAATAACCACTCCAAAATAATATAAAAATAAATATGATAGCCGATAATAAATTAGCTGCTGTTAAAGTAGTTCCGCAGCGTTCATGAATTGTTAACTCTTTTTCACCAGATTTTAATCTTTCCTGACCTTCTCTGGCAGCGAGTTCAACTTCTGTTAAATCTTGAGCTCCAATTATATAAAAACCCTCTTCATCTGAATAGCCTGCCAATTGTCTGTAACCATAATGTTCTTCAAGGACGTTAATAGTTGCATGCTCTAAACCATGATTCTTCTTTAAAATCGGATTTTTTGCAATTCTATATAACTCGCCAGGGGCATGAATTAAGCTATGCATTGAATTAAAAGTAAATTTCAAAGGAATTAAAAACAAAAATATAAAAAAGAAAAATGCTGCTGGAAGCAATAATACAGGAAAAAAGAATAATAACATTATTAAAATTAACCAAAAAATCATAAAATCACTTCCAAATTATATTATTTACCTAAAATCTCACCTTTTTCAGGTTGATAACCACAGATAAAATCTCTAGCCGACATCCTCTTTGAGCCAGGTAACTGAACTTTAGCAAGATTAATAGCTCCATTAGCAGTAGACACGATTAATCCTCGATTTAAATCAACAGAAATTATCTCACCAGGAGTTGAATTATTGTCAGTTTCAACAATCTCAGATTTCCAAACCTTTAATTTTTTACCCTGATAAAAAGTATAAGCTCCTGGCCATGGGTTATTCCCTCGAATAAAATTAAAGACATCATGACTTGGTTGATCAAAATCAATTAAACCATCTTTTTTATTTAACTGAGGAGCATAATTAGCCAGGGAATCATCCTGAGATTCTGGCTCTATTTTGCCTGCCTCCATCTCCAGAAGAGTCTTAACAAGTAAATCAGCTCCAATTTCAGCGAGTTTATCATGGAGTTTGCCAACAGTATCACTATCTTTAATGATCAACTCTTCCTGTAATAACATATCTCCCTGATCAAGTTCTCTTGAGATCAACATTGTTGTTACTCCTGTTTTATTATCACCATTAATAATTGCCTGATGAATTGGACTGGCACCTCTGTATCTAGGCAATAATGAAGCGTGTAAGTTTATTGGAGCTTTTTTAGGTATATCCAAAACTTCCTGGGTAAATATCTGACCAAAGGCAACTACCACAAAATAATCAGCTTTAATTGCCTCTAATTGTTCTTTGATTTCTTCAGAATTGATATCAGGAATTTCTAGCAAATCCAGATCTAATTCTTTAGCCTTCTGGCCAACCGGTGTAGAAGATAACTTTTGACCTCTACCTTTCTTCCTGGGCGGCTGGGTAACGACTAGTTCAATGTCTATTTCATTATTATTATCAAGTCTAACCAGTGAGGGCACTGAAAAATCCGGGCTCCCAAAAAATACAATTTTCATTACTAACCCTCCATGCCTGCTAATTCAGCAGGGTCTATCATTTTATCAACAAAGAGAACACCATCAAGATGGTCTATCTCATGCAGGATTGCTCTGGCTGCCAGTCCTGTAAATTCTTTCTGATATTTTTCTCCATGACGATTATAAGCAGTTAACTTAATACTCTCTGGTCTGGCAACTAGTCCATTTCTATCAGGTATACTCAAACAGCCCTCTTCTGCGATATCTTTTCCCTCTTTTTCAGTAACTTCAGGATTTATGATTTCAAGCAATTCTCCATTAACTTCAACTACTGCTACTTTAAGCTGAACACCAATTTGTGTTGCTGCTAATCCTAAACCTTCAGCATCATGCATAGTATCTATTAAATTAACAATTAAATTTTCAGTCTTTTCAGTAAAATGTTCTACAGGTTTAGCTTTTGCTCTTAATACTGGATCTCCAATTTTTCTTATAGGTAATACAGCCATCATGGCCACCTCCATTTTTTTACCATTACATCTTATTATAACATTGAGATAGGATCAACATCAACTGAAACATCTAACTTATTAGAGATAAGTTCATATATTTTAGCTTTAATATCTGGTAGAAATCTTCTTCTTTCCTTTATTCCAGGGAAAAAACAGAGAATATGCCAGCGGTATTTCCCCCTTAATTTACTAATTGCTGCTTCAACTGGTCCTAAATAGTAAAATTCTTTATCATACTTATTCTCTAGAAAATCTTTTAACTCACTAACAAGTTTCATAATCAAACCCTCAGTTTCAGCTTTAAATAATATTCTGACCAATCTAGAAAACGGGGGGTAAAATAATTTAGACCTTATTTCCAGCTCCTTTTCATAAAAATCATTCCAATCCGATGAAAGTACAGCCTGAAGGGCATAATGGGATGGATTATAGGTCTGAATATATACCTGCCCCTTTTTCTTGCCTCTACCAGCTCTTCCAGAAACCTGAGTAATTAATTGAAATGTCCTCTCAGATGATCTAAAATCAGGCAAGTTCAACATTAAATCTGTACCTAATACACCAACTAATGTTATATTATGAAAATCATGCCCTTTAGCAATCATCTGGGTTCCAACTAAAATATCTATCTCTCCATTATCAACTTTATTTAAAATTTCTTTATGGGAGTTTTTCTTTCCAGTTGTATCAACATCCATCCTGGCAACAGAAGCTGCAGGAAACTTATCTTTAATTACAGTCTCTAAACGTTCAGTTCCTGAGCCAAAGTCTTGCAATAGATCACTGGAACAGGCCGGGCATTTTTTAGGAACATGAACATGATAATCACAATAATGGCACTGAAGTTTATTAATACCTTTATGATAAGTTAAAGTTATATCACAACTCGGGCATTTAATAGCCTCACCACATTCCTGACATAAAATAAAAGAAGCATAACCTCTCCGGTTTAAAAAAAGCATAACCTGCTCATTATTAGCCAGTCTTTGCTTAATAGAATCAACAAGTTTATTACTCAATAAACCGTAATTACCGGCTTCAATTTCTCCACGCATATCAATCAAATCTATATCAGGCATGGCGCCATCTCCAGCCCTTTCTTTTAAAGTTAAATATTGATACTGTTCCTCCATTGCAAAATAATAACTTTCTAAAGAGGGAGTTGCCGAACCTAAAACTACTGGAATTCCATTTTCTCTAGCTCTTATAACAGCTGCTCCTCTAGCATGATAATAAGGATTAGTACCCTGTTTATAAGAGTTTTCATGTTCTTCATCTATTATAATTATACCAGGATTATTTAAAGGGGCAAAGATTGCCGATCTGGCGCCGATAACTATTTCAGCTTCACCATGATATATTCTTTGCCATTCATCATACCTTTCACCATCAGAAAGCCGGCTATGAAGCACAGCGACTTTATTTCCAAAATATGAATAAAAGAAATCAACCATATAGGGAGTTAAAGAAATCTCAGGGACTAACATTATTGCTCCCTGACCATTTTTAACAACTTTTTCTATCAATCTAAAATAAACAGCTGTCTTTCCACTTCCAGTTACACCATGAAGTAAAAATACACTATTTTGTCTATTATCAATAGATTGTGAAATATCTTGAAAAGCCTGAGCCTGTTCAGAATTAAGCTCAAAGTCAACCTTCTCATCTCTACCGGCAATCTTATATTCTGGTCTTCTTCTATTAATAACCTCTTCCCTTTCAATAAGACCCTTATCCTCCAATGAATAGAGAACATTTCTAGATGTAGAGGCTCTTTCAACTAATTCTGTAGCCTCTATAACTTCAAAATCAGAATCAACAAAAACCTTTAAAATTCTAGCTTGAGCCGGTGCTCTACCTTCGATTTCATCAATTTTATTTATTAATTCTCCATTCTGAAATAATGACTTATAACCAATTACCTTTTTATAAGCTCCCCCTGAACCATCAACTCCGGCAGGTAGAGCAGTCCTGATTAAACTTAAATAACTAGTAGAATAATAATCAGCAAGCAATCTTAAAGTTTCAAGCAACTCCTCTGTAAAAAGAGGCCTTGGATTAATTATTTTATCAATTCTTTTTACCTTATCTTCATCTATATCTATCTCTTTTGAAAAACCAACAATATATCCAGTTACTTTCTTTCTACCAAAGGGTACCCTTACAGACTGCCCTGGTTTATAATCAACAATCCCCTTTTCTTTTTCTGGTAGATAAGAGAAAGCTCCTCTATCACCAAGGTGAGGCACATCAACAATAATATCTATATAATTTTTGTTTATATCTATCAACTTTATCACCTCACCAGAAAAATTAAGTCACATAGAAAAACCGAAGAATCAAGCATTGTATTCTCCGGTTTAATCTCAATTATAATGAACTTTTTAATGCTTCAACCTTATCAGTCTTTTCCCAGGGTAGGTCAAGTTCTGGTCTACCAAAATGACCATAACAGGCAACCTGCTGGAAAATCGGCTCAGTTAAATTTAAATTCTTAATAATACTCCCTGGCCTTAAGTCAAAATGCTCTTTAACCAATTCAGTTAAACGTTCCTCAGATACTTTTCCAGTTCCAAAAGTATCAACCATGATAGATAATGGCTTAGCCACACCAATAGCATAGGATAGCTGAACCTCACATTTATCAGCAAGTCCTGCAGCCACAATATTTTTAGCAACATAACGTGCAGCATAGGTGGCAGACCTGTCAACTTTTGTGCCATCTTTCCCGGAAAAACAGCCTCCTCCATGTCTGGCAACTCCTCCGTATGTATCGACAATAATCTTTCTTCCAGTCAGGCCTGTATCGCCATGGGGGCCACCTATTACAAACCTGCCAGTTGGATTAATCAGATACTCTGTCTCTTCATCTAATAAATCTGCAGGAATCACTTCTTTTATAACATGTTTGATCAAATCTGTTTTTAAATCAGCCAGCTTCTTATCTGGATGATGCTGGGCAGAAACTACAACTTTATCAACTCTCTTTGGTTTATCATCTTCATATTCAACTGTAACCTGAGTTTTACCATCAGGTCGCAAGTAACCAAGCAATTTATTCTTTCTAACTTCAGCAAGCCTTTGAGCCAATTTATGGGATAAAGTTATCGGTAAAGGCATAAGTTCTGGCGTTTCATTGCAGGCATAACCAAACATTATACCCTGATCTCCAGCACCTAATTCTTCTTCACCGTTTTCTTCTCTTTCCCTGCTTTCTAAAGCAGTGTTAACTCCCTGAGCAATATCAGACGATTGTTCATCGATGGCAGTTAAAACAGCACAGGTTTCACCATCAAAACCATACTTAGCCCGATTATATCCAATATCAACAACTTTTTTTCTGGTAATATCAGTAATATCCACATAACAATCAGTAGTAATTTCTCCTGAAACCAAAACAAGTCCTGTAGTAACAAAGGTTTCACAGGCAACCCTGGCATCAGGATCGCATTTTAAAATTTCATCTAAAATAGCATCAGATATCTGATCAGCTACTTTATCAGGATGCCCTTCAGTAACAGATTCCGATGTAAAGAAATATTTATCAACCATAAAAATCTCCCTTCCAAATAAATATACAAATACTTAAAAATTATTCTAGCATAGAGGTAAATCTATGTCAATTAATTGCCACCTACTGACAGACTACCAATTAATAATGATGGTGAACCAATATGCCCTCTGCCTGGTGAGCCCATTTCTAAATCATTACCTATCCCAATAACATCTTTTAAGAGCTCAATAAAGTTACCAGAAATAGTTATCTGTTCAACAGGTTTAATAATCTCTCCATCTTCAAGCAAAAAGCCCTCTGCACTCAGGGAGAAATCTCCTGAAACCTGATTGGCACCGGCATGAAGCCCTGTAATATCAGTAACCAATAATATTCTTTCCTTCATCTTCTTGAGCTGATCATAACTTGTCTGACCAGGTTCAATATAAAGATTTGTTGGAGCAATTCCAACTGAGCTTTTATGGGAACTTCTAAAGGCATTACCAGTCGATTTAACACCTTCCCTGGCAGCTGCTTTTAAATTATATAAATAAGTTGTTAAAATTCCATTCTTTATAATCTCTTTTTTTCTGGTAGGGTAACCCTCAGAATCAAAAGGTGTTGATCTAAAACCCTCTTCCATAAAAGGATCATCAATCAGGGTTAAATCATCAACTGCAACTTTATCATCCAGTTTACCCTCAAATAAGGAGAGGCCTTTCTGGACATTCTCAGCAGATAAAGTTGAAGCAAAGGTCTGTAAAAGATCACCGGCAACATCCCGTCTCAATAAAACAGGATAATCGCCTGATTTAATTGAGCTAGCACCTAATAAAGAAACTGCCTCTTTAGCAACCTCTTCTGCCAATTCTACAGGATCAAACTCTGCAAATTTTCTTTTAACAACAACTTTACCACTTGATTTTTTATCAGTCTCATCAGCTGCCAGAACAGATAAATACATATAGGCAAGTTGACTGTTGTTGCTGAGCTCAAGCTCTGCAGTATTATCCATAACCTCTTCTAGCATCATATCGGAATACATACAATAATTAACTACTTCTATTCTATCATCATAATCATAAGCAGCCTGTTCTGCATTCTTTAAAAGCTCAATTTTATCATCAGGGTTAATTTCACCAAAATCATCGCTAATTATATTTAATTCCTGATATTCTGCTTTTTCAGTAAATATGACCCCTTCTTCTTTATCAACAATTTCAGCATTCTCTTTAGCTTTATTAACTAAAAAATCTATTTCTTCTTCTGAAATACTCTCTGTATAAGAAAAGCCCATTTTCCCCTGATAAATACCTCTAAAACCAATTCCATCATCATCATTAAGAGAATAATGATCAACCTCACCCTTAAAAACTCTGAGATCTATACTGGAATTTCTATTTCTATAAAGTTCAACCTCAGAAAACCCGGCAGCCTTAGCTTTTTCAAAAATTTTCTTTTTAAATTCCTTATATTCCATTTTATGACTGACCTCCTTCTCTTCCGCCAACTGTTAGTTCTGAAACCCTAATCATTGGCTGACCAACATTGGATGGAACAGCGCCACTAATCGAGCCACACATGCCCTGTTCATGGGCCAGATTATCTCCAACCATATCAATCTTTTTTAAAATATCTTCACCTTTACCAATCAGAGTTGCTCCTCTAACTGGCTCAGCAATTTTGCCATCTCTAATCAGATAACCTTCCTGAACATTAAAATTAAATTGTCCAGTAGAGGGGTCAACAGATCCGCCCCCCATTTTGCTGGCATAAAGGCCATAATCAACGCTATTTATAATATCATCTTTACTGCTCTCACCAGGGGCAATATAGGTATTGGTCATTCTGGAAGTAGGGGCATACTTATAACTCTCTCTCCGGCCAGAGCCAGTTGGTTCAGCACCCATTCTCCGTCCATTTAATCTATCAACTAAATAACCCTGGAGAATACCATCTTTTATTAAAACATTCTTCTGCATCGGGATACCCTCATCATCAAAGTTCTGTGAACCCCAGGCATTAGGAATAGTACCATCATCTATTGCTGTTACAACTTCACTGGCAATCTGGTCACCAACTCTATCAGCAAAAACAGATGTCTTTTTAGCAACTGAAGTTGCCTCCAGGCTATGCCCACAGGCCTCATGAAAAATAACTCCGCCAAAACCATTATCAATAACTACCGGCATCTTGCCTGCCGGAGCATAATCTGCCTTAATCATAGTAGCAGCTATTCTGGCAGCTTCTTCGGCATATTCTTCTATATCAATCGTATCATAAAACTCAAAACCCATATGAGCACCAGGAGCATAAAAACCGGTCTGCTTTTCTCCACCAATACTTGCTACAGCAGAGATTGCAAGCCTGGTCCTAACTCTCGCATCATTAACAAAGTCACCTTCAGAATTAATAAAGGTAATTTTCTGATTTTTATCAAAATAATTTATAATTGTCTGTTTAATAGAATCATCATAATTACTGGCGACCTGGTTAGCTTTATTCATTAAATCTAATTTTTCTGACTGACTAACCCTATCTGGTCTAATTTTAATAATATGATTATCCATCTCTCTAGCCGGCTCTAAATTGTCAGGTCTAAGAACCCTTTCAGATTTTAAAGCCTTAGCAGTATTTCTAGCCACCTTTAAAAGATTTTCCCGCTCAGTATTATTAGTATAGGCATAAATACCATTGAATTTATTGAAAATCCTTAAACCTAAACCGTAATCAGTCCCGCTTTTAGCTTCCTCAACATCTCCACCGATCATTTTAATACTATTAAGATATGATTTTTCAACAAATACCTCAGCATAATCCCCGCCTTCATTAAGGGCGGCATCTATAACTTCGAGCAAAATATTTTTATCTATCATTAATTTTTCCCCTTTCCACTACTCATAGATCTATAAAACAGATAAGCACCTGCTGCTATCAACACAATACTTATCAACCTGGCAACCTGGAAATTTCCTAAATAAAGACTATCCATCCTTAAATCCTCAATCACAAACCTTCCGATTGAGTATCCAATCAAATAAATTCCTAAAACCCGACCTGGTTTATAATATTTACTCTTGAATAGAACGATCATAATCACAAAAACTACTAAATTCCAGATAGATTCATATAAAAATGTCGGTTGGTGATAGACACCATTTATATACATTCCCTCCTGGATAAATTGAGGCAACCAGCTCAATGTCTCCTGGGATACAACCTGGCCATAGGCCTCCTGATTAATAAAATTACCCCAGCGACCAATACTCTGGCCTAAAATAAAAGCAGGGGCCAGAATATCTACAGTGATTAAAAAATCAAAATTCTTCTTTTTAGTAAAAAAATAAGTGAAAATAAGTCCGGCAATCATACCACCATGGATGGCCAATCCTCCACCTCTAACATTAAACATCTCAGCTGGATTGTCTTGATAATATGGTAGGTTAAATAAAATAAAATAAAGTCTGGTACCAACCAGACCAATTGGAAGACCTAGCAACAGAAAATCTATCCAATCTTCAAAATCATAACCTTTAGATTTTCCTAGCCAGGTAACAACACCTAAACCTAAAATTATTCCACTAACAATAAAAACTGCATACCACATAATTGGTACTGGGCCAATTTGAAAAGCTACTCTATCCATATTATTTCACCACTTTATAAAAAAGATTTTAATTCATCAAGAATTATATCAGCAATCTCTTTTTTATCCCTGATAGCAACCTGATATTCAAACTCCTCGTTTAAAATTAAGACCCTATTATTCCTGCTGGCAAACCCAACATTTTCATCAGCAATATTATTAGCAATTATTAAATCAAGACTCTTTTCTAAAAGTTTTCTTCTTGCATTAACTTTTAAAGCTTCAGATTCAGCAGCAAACCCGACTAATTTTTGACTTCCTTTAATCTTATTTAACTCATTAATAATATCCGGTGTCCTGGTCAGTTCAATCATCAAATTTTCATCATTCTCTGATTTCTTAAGCTTCTGTTCCGATATCTCAATCGGTCTATAATCTGAGACTGCCGCTGCCATGATGCCGGCATGAACCTCAGGAAAATATTCAACTGCTGCCTCTGCCATCTCCTGAGCAGATTTAACATCAATCAACTGAACCCCTTCAGGTGGATCAAGCTCAGTTGGTCCTGAGATAAGAACTATTTCAGCTCCTCTAGCCTTTGCTCTCTTAGCAATAGCATAACCCATCCTGCCAGTAGAACGGTTTGATAAAAACCGGACTGGATCTATTGTTTCTCGGGTAGGCCCTGCAGTAATCAGCAATTTTTTACCTGATAAATCTTTAGGTGTAAGCATATCTTTAACTGCGGCAACCAATACATCTGGTTCAGGTAATCTCCCGCCACCTTCATAGCCACAAGCCAGATAACCACTATCAGGTTCTAATACAATAAAACCTTTATCCTTTAAAATTTCAAGGTTTTTCTGAACCACAGGGTTATTGTACATATTGACATTCATAGCAGGGGCAATCATAACATCTGCCCTGGTTGCCATTAAAATTGTCGATAGTAGGTCATCACCGATACCACCGGCTAATTTTGCAATAAAATTTCCAGTAGCAGGACCAATCAAAAATAAATCTGCCCTATCTGCCAGAGAAATATGCTTAACATCTCTATTTGCAGGAGGTGTAAACATTTCAGATTCAACTGAATTATGGGTTAACGATTGAAAGGTTAAAGGACTGATAAATTCCTTTGCTGATTCAGTCATTATTACATCAACATTATAACCTTCTTTTGTCAGACTACTGGCTACATGAGCCATCTTGTATGCTGCAATCCCACCTGTAATCCCTAAAATAATATTAGGACGCATCTACCCACCTCCTTCTATCTATCTATTTTATACTATCTTCACTAATTTTTTTGTAATGTATTTTACCCAACTGAATTTCCTCTAAACTCTTTGTAACAGGCTTATTACCTTTATAATTATCAAGTAAATCCTTGCCACCCTGATTTAAATTTCTTGCCCTCTTAGCTGCCATAACAATTATAGTGAATGGACTATCAGCCTGACCTTTAAGATCTTCAAGTGATGGTCTAGCTATCATTATTATCTTGCCTCCCTTTCTTTTCTTTCTCAATTATTTCAATAATCCGCTCTGCAGCAGAATCAACTTTATCATTAACAACTTTGTAATCATAATCATCAGATTCAGTCATCTCAGACCTGGCATTTCTCAGCCTGATCTCCATATCGGCCTTACTTTCAGAATCACGTTTCTCTAATCTATTTTTTAATTCATCAAAAGATGGCGGTGTTAAAAAGATATAGACTGCATCTCCAAAACTTTTCCTAACCTGTCTGGCACCATTTATATCAATCTCTAAGATAATATCTCTGCCCTCATCTAAAGCTTCCTGAACAAATTTCTTAGGTGTACCATAAAAATTGCCATGAACGCATGCTGATTCAATAAACCCATCATTATCTTTATGCTTTTTAAATTCACTAGTTGAAACAAAATAATAATCTTCTCCGTTAACCTCACCAGGTCGTGGTTCTCTCGTTGTCATTGAAACTGAATATTCAACATCTTGATATTTATCAAAAACTCTGTCAAGCACAGTTCCTTTACCAACACCTGAGGGGCCAGAGAGAACAAATAAAATACCTTTAGACATAAGTACACCCCTTGCCATGCTAATAGTATTATTCTTCATCTTTTTTATTATCTTCCAATCTATGTGAAACAGTTTCAGGCTGAATAGCAGATAAAACGACATGATCACTATCAGTTATAATAACAGCCCTAGTCCTCCGACCATAGGTAGCATCAATCAACATACCCTTTTCTCTTGCTTCCTGAATTATTCTTTTGATTGGAGCAGATTCCGGGCTGACTACAGCAATAACCCTATTCCCTGCCACAATATTTCCAAATCCAATATTAATCAACTTAACCGACATCTCTCTACCTCCTAAGATTTATGTAAAATCGCTTTTTATCAATGATATCATAGTACCCTGAAATTTACAAGATTAATAAAAACTCTAGATTGACGAATCACCTTAATTAAACTATACTTAATTAAGAGGTGATAAATATGGCAATCGACGGAATAATGCTGGCTAATTGCCGGCACGATTTAAATGATAAATTAATTACTGGCCGAATAGATAAGATCTATCAGCCAGAAAAGACATTTTTAACTATTTTAATCCGAAATAATAACCAGAATTATAAATTACTTTCTGTAATAGATCCAAGACAATCAAGAGTCCATCTTACCGATTTAAGCTTTGATAACCCAAAAAAACCCCCTACTTTTACAATGGTTATGAGAAAACACCTAACCTATGGGGTAATCAAAAAGATAGAACAGCCTGGCTTTGAAAGAATCTTAAAAATAACTATAGAAAATAATAATAAAACTTTCTACCTCTACCTGGAAATTATGGGTAGATATAGTAATGTTATATTAACTGACCAGGAACATATAATCCTTGATGCCCAGAAAAGAATGGGACCAGATAAAAACTCAGCCAGAACTTTAATGCCAAAGGTCAAATACGAATTCCCGCCTCCCCAGGATAAAATTGATCCCCGGGAACTCAAGCAGGAAAACTGGGAAAAATTAATTAGCGAAGATATTGAAAAAAATCTACCCAGGGCTATCCTTAACAATATCCAGGGTTTCGGGCCTGATTCGACTAAAGAAATAGTCTATCGGGCTGGAATTGATTTAGAAAAAAATTATTCTGAATTGAATCAAAAAGAAAAAAATAAATTGCTGGATCAACTCTTCAGCTGGATAGATGCAATTGAAACCGGTGGTTTCCAACCGACAGTCGGTTTTGATAAAGAAGAAAAATTTAAAATCATTTATCAATCAGCTTTCCCATTAACTTATCTAAAAGCTTTAGAAGGGGTTGAATATAAAACCTTTGAAAACTCTGGTAAACTTTTTGATTTCTTCTATCAGGAACATATAATAAAAAGAGATCTGGCCAGGGAGAAAAAGAGATTACAGGATATTATCTCAAATTATCTGGATAAAAATAGCCGCCAGCAGAACAAGGTCAGAGGTAAATTAGAACAAAGTAAACATGCCGATAAATATAAACGAAGAGGAGAACTCCTTAAATCCCAGATCCACAAGATTGATAAAGGGGCCTCTGAAGTTAAGCTAATCGACTATTATAGTGAAGACCAGCCAGAAGTCAAAATTCCGCTGGATTCTGATAAATCCCCTGCTGAAAATGTCAGGCGACTATTTAAAAAATATAATAAACTAAAAAAGAGCCGCTCACACCTTGTCAAACAACTGGCCAAACTCCGGCATGAAGATAAATATCTTCAAAATGTAGAGTTAGAATTAAGTCAAGCAGAAACCGAAGAAGAACTCTCAGAGATTGCTGAAGAATTAAAGGAAGAAGGCTATATCAAAAAGAATAAACAAAAATCTAAAGATAATAATAAACTTCCTCCAAGAAAATATATCTCAGCAGATAATTATCAAATCTTAGTCGGTAGAAATAACCGACAGAATGATCACTTAACAAAAAAAGTGGCCAACCAGGACGATATCTGGGTCCATACTAGAAAAATTGCCGGTTCCCATGTAATCATCAAACGGGATACTGATAAACCAGTTCCAGAATCTACAATCTATGAAGCAGCACTCCTGGCAGCTTATTTCAGCAAAGCCAGAGAGTCAGAAAATGTTCCTGTTGATTATACTAAGGTAAAAAATGTCAACAAACCTAAAGGAGCTAAACCAGGTATTGTCTATTATGAAAATCACCAGTCAGTCTATGTTACCCCTAATGAAGAAGAATTAAAGCAGATACTTAAACGCACCGCCGAGCAGAGTAATTAAAATAGATAGATAGACAATTATATTACCATATTGCTGATAAACTGTCGGTTCCCTCCCTGGAGCCGGCAGTTCTATTTCTATTACAGAACTTTCCACTATCTCCTGATAACGACCATCTGGCAGGACATAGCCATCAATTGCCTTATTGCCTGCTTTAACAACTGGCATCCTGGTCTCAACAGCTCTCAATCTGGCAGATTGCCACATCTGAGTCTGAAGATTGCCATCACCAAACCAGGCTTCATTGGAAGGGTTTACGATAAATTGATGTTGACTCAATTCAGCATAATCTGCTGACCTATGCAAAATCTCAGAACAGGTTAAAACTCTAAAAGAAGCTTCAATACCCTCAACCTCAATCTCAAAATATTCTGGTTCCTGACCTCTGGTGATTGAACCCCAGTTTCTACCGGTAAAGAATTCTGCAACTCCAACCAGAGGAATAAATTCACCAGGAATCAAATCTATCTTATCATATCTACCTAGAATCTCATATTCATTATCCAGTAAAAACATACTATTATATGATTCAGTCGGTTCATCCCTGATAGCCTGGCTACCAAGTAAGAGATAGCCATTTAATTCAGTCAAATCCTGAAACATATTTCTATAATAGCCATTTCTAGGATAATCAAAGGTCAGTGCAGTCTCTGGCATAATAACCAGCTCGGCACCATTTGCATAGAGTTGATTGGCCTCTTCAGCAATTAACTCAGTAAATTCTTCAATATTCTGGCCCTGCCATTTCTCCTCCTGGGGAATTTCAGTCGCAATAATTCCAATATTAATTAGTTGACCGGTCTCAAACTGACTATTTTCTAGCCTATCCAGGGCCTGACCGCTAAAGTAACCTGAAGCCAGAAAAACAATTAGAATTAACAATAAATACCTTAATCTTCTAACAGTAAATAATTTATAAATCAATCCATTAATTAAAACTACAATAAAAGATAATAAGAATATTCCACCATATTCAGAAAGCTGCAAAAACCGATCAAAACCAGTCTGAGTCAAACCTAAATTACCAAAGGGGTAATACGGGAAAATAAAATTTATCAAATACTCAAAGGCTACCCAGCTTCCTGCCAGCAGCAGTAAAGAGGCTCTCTTTTTACTTCCTCTTTCAATGAATTTATAGCCAAGTGACCATAAACCCATATTCAAACCAGATAAAGTAAATAAAATCATCAAGAAAATAATTACAAGGGGAAATGGCAGTCCACTAAAATCATTTATAGGATGATATAACCAGTAGCTGGCCCCAACTGCCAGGGTAATACCCAGGACCCAGCCATAAACCAGCACCTGCTTATAATCACTTAATCTTTTCATAACAATAATAGTCGGCACCAGTCCAAACCAGGCAAGCCAGTAAAGCTCTGGATTTCCCAGTGGCAGAGTCAATAATATTCCACTTAAAATCACTAATAAGATCAATTTAATTACCCCCGTTTTTTAAAGCAGTTCGGCTTCCAAACCTTCTCTATTTTTAATATGAATTTTTCTACCTATATTTTCAATTAGATCATCATCCTTTAACTGACTTAGATTCCGGCTCACAGTCTCCCTGGTTAGCCCTAGATAATTGGCCAGTTGTTGCTGGCTCATCTCTTCTAAAGCAACATCATCTTCAGAGGACATTTCCAGAAGTGCTTGAATAATTTTGCTCTTTGAATCTAAAAGGGCCAGGCTCTCAATCCTGCTCTGGGAAAAATAAAGTTTATCAGCCATGGTTTTAAGCATACCCCAGCCAATCTCAGGATGCTGAAGAAAATACTCCTTAAAATCATCCCGCTTTAAAATACTTAACCTTGAATCTTCAAGACAGATAGTATTTGCCGGATATCTTTCATGGCCAAATAAAATAACCTCACCAAAAACTTCACCTGGCTCAATAAATTTAACAATATGCTCCTTACCATCAGGAGAGGTCCTGGTTATCTTTACCTTGCCTTCCCGCAAAAAGAACATACTATCACCTTTATCACCAGCCAGAAAGATAGTTTCCCCTTTCTTAAAACTCTTTTCACTCAAAAGCTCAAATATATCCTCAAGTTGACTCTTCTTTAAATCAGAAAAGATCAAAAACGATTTTAAAAAATTAAAATCAGTCATAGAAATCCTCCTAATTACAATTAAAAGACCCAGGACTTCAATTGTCCTGGATCTTTAATATAGCACAATTTATTACAAAATTACTCCTCTTCTTCCCTGGCAGCTTTTATAACATCTTCAGCTTCCTTCTCAGGAACCCGATCATAATGAGAAAATTCCATTTTAAAGCTACCAAAGCCACCGGTTAATGACTTAAGCTCAGTTGCATAAGTAAACATTTCAGCCTGCGGAACCTGGGCTTTAATAATCTGTTTTCCATCTTCAGGATCCATTCCCTGGATTCTTCCACGACGAGAATTAAAATCACCCATGATATCGCCCATGTAATCATCAGGAACAGTTACCTTCACATTCATAATCGGCTCAAGGAGAACAGGATTAGCCTGCTCTAATGCTTTCTTGAATGCTTTTGAACCGGCAATCTTAAATGCCATTTCAGATGAATCAACATCATGATAGGAACCATCATATAAAGTAACCTTAAAATCTACTACAGGGAAACCAGCCAAAACACCATCGGCACTGGCTTCTTCAATTCCCTTTTCAACAGCAGGAATATATTGACTTGGGATAGCTCCACCAAAAATTTCTTCTTCAAACTGGAAACCTGACCCACTTGAAAGTGGCTCTACCTTCATCATAACATGACCATATTGTCCTCGTCCACCAGACTGCTTCTTATATTTTTCTTCAACATCAACTTTTGATTGAATAGTCTCCCGATATTCAACACTTGGAATGCCAGTCTGGAAACCTACATCAAATTTTTCCTGACATATCTTCTTAATAACATCTAAATGTACTGTACCCATACCATGAACTAAAAGCTCTTTAGTTGCCCGATTATATTCAACCTTAAATGTTAAATCTTCTAAGGCATATCTATTTATCGCATCAGACATCTTATCCTCAGCCTGACCATCAATTGGCATGACTTTCTTAACAAGCATCGGAGTTGGCAATTCAAGGGGTGATAGTTCAATCTCATTATCTGGATTGGTTATAGTATCAGATGTCTCAATCTCATCAATCTTAGCAACAGCACCAATCTCACCGGCAACTAGTTCATCAACCTCTACCTGTTCTGAACCATTTAACTTATAAAACTTAGTCGTTCTAATATCTGTATCCCGATTTGAAATATATAATTCACTATCTTTATTTATCTTGCCACTATACATCCTAAAGATTGATAACTTACCAATGTAAGGGTCAACCATTGTTTTACCAACTCTAGAAACCAATGGGCCATCTTCATTAAACTCAACCTCTAACTCATTGCCCTCAGCATCCTTTAAAGACCTGGTCATTGCTGCATTTGGATTAAGTTTAACAATATAATCAAATGCTTCTTTTACACCAGAATTGATAGTTGCTACACCTGAAAATACTGGTACAGCATTGTTATTGGCTACAGCAGTAAATAAAGTATTGGTAATCTCTTCATCAGTAATCTTTTCATCTTCTAAATATTTCATCATTAACTCATCATCAGATTCAACTACACCTTCAATTAGCTCAAGATAATACTCATCATAAATATCCTGGTATTCTTCAGGAATAGGGCTCCTATTACCTTCTTTATCAATATGCTCAGCAGTTAAAAGATTAATAACTCCATTATATTCTTCACCTAAACCAGCAGGTACAGTCATTGGTATTAAAGGTACTTCACTAAATGCCTGCAAATCAGCAAATAGTCTATCAAATTCTATGCCATCTTTATCCAACTTATTAATAAAAATAAATCTAGCTAGTTCATCTTTTACAGCTCTATCCCAGACAAAATTCGTATTAACCTGAATTCCACTGCTACCATCAATTAAGACAATTGTTCCTTCAACCATACTAAAGGCACTTGCTACCTCTCCTCTAAAATCTGCATATCCTGGAGTATCAATTAAATTAACTTCTTTGTTATTCCAGGGAAAAGAGAAATAGGAATTAGTAATCGAATATTGCTGCTTCTTTTCTACAGGGGTAAAATCAGAAGCTGTATTACCTTTTTCAACGGTGCCTGCCTCTTTCTTTTTACCGGCATGTACTAACACCATTTCGTTAAAAGTAGTCTTTCCTGCTCCCCCGTGAGAAACTAGTGCGAGGTTTTTAATATTCTTTGTCTGATATTTGGACAATCTTAACACCAACCTTTCCCTTTATTAATAATTTAATATAATTTAACATCTGATTGTTATTTATTTATTCTATATAGTTCTGATTAATTCCTGCATATTTGTTAATTTAATTTCAGATTTTTAGTATTATTCAGTAGAAAACTCTTAAAACAGGAGTAGATGACTATTAAAGCAGCCTTAATTATAATCAATAGCAATAAAAAATCCCATCCAGAAAATCTCCTGGATGAGATGAAAATTTATATATAAGCATTCCTGATTAATTCCTGTTGATATTCAGTCTAAATACGGCAATTCTTCGGTACAGCTTCGGTTTAAATTCGCTTTAGATACGGTTTAGATTCGCTTTAGATTCGGTTTAGATACGCCTTAGATTCGTTCTAAATACGGTTAAAACATTTTAAAAAGTCTTCTAGATTTCATTATTAACCAAATCCTGGCCTGCTCCAAATAAGAACAGATGCTCTCCAGGATTGTTCCTGCTTTACTCCAGGACTGCTCCAGGACTGCTCCGGGATTGCTCCGGTTTTCCACCAGGATTGCTACGGGATTCCTCCGGGTCTACTCCAGGTCTGCTCCAAAATTAAACTATCTTCCTCCCAGTTCAGACTTAAAATCAATTTCCTCTCTCTAAATAAATTGAATTCAATCCAGATTAGACCTGAAAAACTAAAAAAAAATTATTCAGGCAGATTTATATCTTAAATATAATTATACTAAAAATTTATTAGCTAGTAAATAGTCACCTGGTGCAAATAAAATAAATCTGGCTGAAAATTTTTATTTCCGGCCAGATTTGAATTCTAGATTAAATTTTTCAGAAGTTTTTCTCTTCTCCTCTTTTAGCTAATAATTTATCTACTTAAAGAATCTATAACTAAACTGGCACCACCATCAGCTGTAACACCATGTCTTTCAAAATAACCCTGACCTGACATCAAAATATATCTATACTGGACTCTTGAACCGGCGCTATATCTGGTAGAAGCTCCCTGCTCGGTCTGTGCAATTGTTATTAACTCGCCATCAGCATTGAAGAAGCCTAAATCAAGGGGCACCCTTACTTTGTCTAATAAATGAGTGGCAACAGTATCTCTGGTATATCTATATAGGATAGCAGTATTATTAACTACATCTGCGCCAACGCCTCTAAAACCTGCATTTCTGGCATCAGTGGTTTCAGCAATTCTAACATCTAGAGTAATGGTCTCACCGGCATCATTAATCATTTGAATCTGACCGACAGGCATATCAGAGAGGGCTCTGGTTATCCTGGAATCACTTCTAACTGTAACAGCATAATATCCTCCTACAACTACAGCAATAATCGCCAGGGCAACAATAACCTTACTTTTCATACTCAACTTTTCATTTATTGCTTTTAAATTCATTCTTAACCCCTCCTTATAATTTTGCATATGCGCACATATATATCTTGACAAATGCACATATAATATATATAGTATAACTATAAAATATAAATATGTCAACTACTTTTTTTAAAAAAAGGAGAGATTAAATATGCATGACAAATTCGCCTATTTTTTTAAGAGCTTTTCCCATAATTCCAGAAATAAAATACTCCGGCTGCTTGCTGAAAATCAGGAGATGACAGTCGATGCCCTGGGCAAGGAAATGCAGATAAACCCATCAACTATTTCCAGGCATTTAAATACATTAAAAATGCAGGGAGTAGTTCAGATGAGAGTCGATGCCCCCTCCCATTATTACAGCATAAATGAAACTACAATCATTAATAATTTCAAAGAATTCATGGAATTTTTGAATTTTGAGGAGGTTGAAAATGAAATTAAAGAATAGACCATTAATCGGTTATATTCTTCTATTTTTAGCTCTGCTTGGTTCTTTATTTTTATTCTTCTTTTCTGAAGGTTTTGCTGAAAATATAATGGTCGAATTAATCGGAGCCATCATCTTTCTTTTAATAATCGACCAGCTCTTATTGAAATCAGAAAGAAAACAGTGGCAGGTTGTCAAAAATGAAATCGAATATTTACTGGCCAGAACCCTAAATTCATTAAGAGATGATATTCTAATCAAAATGTTTAATTTTAAACATGAAACAGAATTTAATAATAATATTACAGAGACAGAAAAGTTAATCAGAAAAGAAAAGGAAGAATATCTTAATGATCTCGTTGCTAGAGATGATGAAGAAATTGCCAGAATGATAGATAATAATTATCTTAATAAATTAAAATCATATGATGATTTCTTTTTAGAAAAAGCCGAGGATCTCTGGAGAACCATCAACAATAAATACTCAGACCATTTTGAACCAGAGGAAATAAAAGAATTTATATCTTTAAGCCTCTATCTTAGAGATCTCAACCACGGCTTAAAAACCTATCAAAAATCCTTCCATTATGAAGACAAAAAGGAATATTACCAGCAGAAAGGGCTTAGAAATATTGTCCATAATACAAGAGAAATCATTGAAACTTTAATTGAACTAAAAGATTTAGGCTATCAACCAACAGCCCTTTTTATAGAAGAAGATTATGAGTAAAAGTTAAAGCTGACCGGAATATAAACCCGGTCAGCTTTAGTATTTTAATATTATTCATTATCCACTAATAAACCTTTATGAGGTTCTTTACTCAATTCACCATCAGGACCCTCATACTTTAAATCCCAGCCTGTAATAGCACTGATCAGTAAAACCAATAAAAGGGCAAAACCATAAAATACATATGGAGTTATAGCAGTCGGTGCTATTTCAGTTACAAATTCATACTGTTCTGCCTGGGCACCAATCGTCGTTACAAGCAAGAGCAATCCTCCACTCCATGGGAAGACATAACCCAGTGAAGATGTTGGGCCATCAAGGAACGCAGCTCTTCTATATGGATGAATACCATAACTCTCTCCAATATTTCTAACAAATGGAGCTGCAGCAACCTCTGCTGCTGTATTAATTGTTATAACAGTATTCATTACAGAGACTAAGGCCCAGTAAGAAACTTCAGCTTTCCATACAAGGCCGCCAATTTTCCCTTTAGCAAAATTGAGCATATCTTCCATGGCGCCACTTAATTTTATTAAATGACCAAGTGCCACTATCAAGAGTATCAAAATAGCATACTCAACATAACCAGCAATTCCATCAACTAAAGCACCATCGATCGTACCTTCTTCAAAATTTAAATAAAGTATATCACTAAAGGGAGCAAGTCCTAATACTAAATTAAATGCTATACCGGTTACAATTCCCCAGGTCAATGAAACTATTAAATGATAACCCATAAATGCAACAACAAGCACAACTGCAAAGGGTATTAATAACCAGAGTCCACCTGGATCAGCATACTGGGCAATTATCTCGGCTCCTCCAGCACCTTCAACTGCATCAGCACCACCAAATATCATATATAGAAATACAACCGGGATTGCAGCAATTATAACATATTTAAATCTGTATTTAACAACCCCTGGAACATCAGTATTCTGCGTGGCTGCCGAAACAATAGTCGTATCAGAAATTGGAGCTAGTTTATCACCAAAAGCAGCTCCACTTAAAATGGCAGCTGCCAGCACAACTGGATCGCCACCAACAGCAACTCCTGCTGGATACATTATCGTTCCAAATGCCACAGCTGTACCATAACCGGTACCAACAGCTGAAGCGAAAATAGCAGCCAGTATAAATGTCAGAACAGTAAAAATAGCACCCTCAGCACCAACCTCACTGGCTATCCAGATCAATCCTTCAACCAGTCCGCCAGCCTGCAAAACTTCAGAAAACATTCCAGCAAAAAACCAGGCAACAATTGCAACAGCACCGATTGTCTGGGTAAATCCTTCAAAGACAGCTTTGGCAAAGGTATGGCCATCCTGTTTACATAAAACCATTCCGATTACAAGGCCAAAGACAGCGCCAAAGGATAAACCATTTGTTGTTACAACTTCAGTCATACTGGTTATTACTGCCCAGATAATAAAAATGATCATCGGAAGAGCCGAACCCTAGGAACCAAAAGTAAAATCCAGCTTCGTAATTTCATCAACTTCTGGTTCAATCTTGTAGCTATTCTCACTACTCATTTGATTAACTCCCTCCTATTAGAATGATAATATTCTAACTATTAGTAATATTATCATAAAGTCAGAGGGAATTTCAACCTGTTAAAGTAAAACTGACCAGAATAACTCTGGTCAGTTTTATTAATCAATTAAAATATTGAACCAGTTATATAATCTATATCCTGGCCGGCAGAAACATCCAGGTTGCCCCTGGAGATATATTCCTCAATCGTTGAACTCTGATTGGCAAAGATCACCCTGCCATTAGGGGCATTAATATTCACAGAGGCATTACCGGTCAGATCATCTGCAAAATGGACATAAATATCACCGGTGGCAGCAGTCAGGTTAACTCTTGCAGTTCCGGCAATCTGTTCCTCAAACCTGACATAAATATCGCCATCCTCAGTCTCCAGATCAACGGTAGCATTACCGGCAATCTGTCTCTGAAACTCCCGGTAAATATCTTCATCTTCCCTGACATCTCTAGTCTGCCCGCCTGTTATCTGCTCCTCTTCAACCTCTGGCTCGTCAGGCATTCCAAAATCTCCATCTGGCAATCCCCCGGTTCCATAGCCAAAAATCAAGAGCAGAGCAATAAATATAGCTACAAACTTCTCCATAATCAACCCTCCTAATCAATGGTCAGACGATAGATCTGGTCATCACCCTCTAATGGGCTGCCCCGGCCATCTCTATTGCTAGTTAAGACATAAAGATTACCGTCAGGACCTTTATTAACATCCCTTAACCTACCATATCTACCGGCAAAACTATCCTCTGCAAACCATCTATCTATGCTGGTTACATTATAATCAAATTCTCCCTCTTCTGCAAGCGAGAGCTTAATTAGAGATCTACTCCTTAAAGTGGCTATAAATAGTTCACCATCAACAAATTCAGCACCAGCCGGGGGAACAGCTTCAGGCCACATCACAATCGGGTCTATAAATTCGCCATCACCAAAATAGCCGATTCTTTCTGGCCAGCCATAATTCCCACCAGGTTCTATTACTTTTACCATATCTTTAGCCTGAAGTCCTGTTTCACCAGAAGGTCCATGATCACTTATAAAGAGGACACCATCATCATTCCAGGCCAGTCCCTGAGGATTTCTATGGCCTAAACTGTAAACATATGAGTCATCAAAGGGATTATCCTCAGGAATACTGCCATCAGCATTCATTCTTAATATCTTACCAGCCAGAGAATCTAGATTCTGGGCTAAATCTCGCTGCCAGATATCCCCTGTAGTTGCATATAACATATCATCTGGTCCAAACTTTAAGCGTCCACCATTATGATTCTGAGCAGCTGGTATTTCATCAAGAATGACCTCCTCTTCTCCACCGTAATCACCAAAATCAGTCAGTCGGGAAATTTTATTATAATAATCTCCGGCCTGATTCTGGTAGGTATACATTATATATAAATAGGGCTCTTCAGGAAAATCAGGATGATAATCAATTCCCATTAGACCACCTTCACCGTAATGAGCTGCATCAATATCTGCATAAACCTCTTCTCTTAATTCTCCATTCTCTATTAACCTCACTCTACCAGGTCTTTCTGTAACTAAAGCCCGATCAGATTCCGGTAAAAAAATTAACTGCCAGGGTATCTCCAGGTTCTGAACCCAGCTTTCAACCTCTAGTCCTGCAGGTTCATAAATAAATTCATCTTCAACATCCTGGGGCACTTCACCAACTTCAATTGCAACTCCAGAAAAAGAAAGACTAAAAACCAAACCTGAGACTAAAATAATTGCAAAAATATAATTTAATTTATTTTTCATAAACTCAATCACCCTCCTTTAATTTAATCTTCTAAATTAATTTTATAAATTATTCGGACTTTTTAATGTAAAAAGTACAACAAATTACTCTACTAATTATTTATCTGGACAGTTAGACCTAATAATTGATATAATAAATATCAGGAGGAATTTTAATGGATTACTTTCAAAAAGCAATAAATCATGATAAAAATATATTATTTATAGATGCAAGATCACCAGCAGAATTTCAAGAAGCAACAATCCCTGGAGCCATTAATCTTCCAGTCTTCACCAATCAGGAGAGGGCAGAGATCGGGAGGATCTATCATAATAAAGGTAAAAAGCAGGCCAGATTAAAGGGAGTTAAATATCTTTCTCCTAAATTGCCAGAATATATGAAAAAGCTTAATCAGTTCCAGGAAGATTATGAGTCCCTGATTACTTTTTGTGCCAGGGGAGGAATGCGTTCAGAAGCCCTGGTTACCCTGGCCAGACTGGCAGGGATTAATCTGAAAAAATATCCAGGTGGCTATAAATCCTATCGCCAGAAGGTTATTAAAAAGCTAAATAATTATCAATTAAATTCAAAACTGGTAGTTCTCCATGGTCATACCGGTGTCGGAAAAACTGAAATACTCCACAAATTAAATGATAAAGGCTATTCAATCATAGATTTAGAGAAATTGGCTGGACACAGGGGCTCTGCCTTTGGCAGCATCGGGCTTAATGGAGCCCACAACCAGAAAAAATTTGACTCCCTTCTCTTAAATAAATTAGAGAAGATCAATGGCAGTGATTATATCTTTTTGGAATCAGAAAGCAAACGGATTGGATATTCAGTTCTACCTGATTTTCTGCTCAAAGCTATGGAAAATGGAATTCATATCTTAGTCCGGGCAAGTCTTAAAGCAAGGGTAGATAGAATCTATCAGGAATACAGCCATGAGTATGAAAATAATACAGAAAAATTTAAAGAAAGAGTTAAAGAATCTCTAGACGGTATCGAGAAATACCTGCTCAGAAAGCTTGGCAAAAAGGGTAAGAATAAACTACTCAAACACTTAGAGTCCGGAGAGTTCCAGAAGTTTATTAAATTAATCTTAACAGGATATTATGACAAGTTTTACAGTTATGCCGAAAAACATCAGCCTGATTTTGACCTTTCACTCTATGGTGATTCTACAGACAGTCTGACAGTTGAAATCATAAATTTCATTAAAGAACTCCAGACTTAAATAAAAAGGAGCTGATTAAAATTTGTGGAAGATATTTTTTGAAGATGGATGCTAAATTAATGGCCAGGCTCTTTAACGCTATTTTAGCTGACAGGGAATTCAATTTCAATAAAGAAATTTATCCTTCGGAGCAAGCACCGGTCATTATTCATAATCCTAAAGAATCAGAAAGAAAAATTGGCCAGATGCACTGGGGATTTAAAACAAATTATTCCTCTAAACTATTAATTAATGCCAGAAGCGAAACTATCGATCAAAAACCGACTTTTAAAGACTCTTTCTATAACAGGAGACTTATCGTTCCCTTTACAGATTATTTCGAATGGAAAGGCCCAAAGGGCAATAAGACAAAATACCGATTTTCAGTTGAAGAAGATAGCCCCTATGCCTTTGCTGGTATCTATAATAAATTTAAAATAAAAGACCGAACCCAGTGGAGATATTCTCTAATCACCACCGAGCCCAATCCTAAAGCTGCAGAAATCCATAATCGAATGCCAGCAATCTTGACAGATAATAATATTAATAGATGGCTAGACCCTGACTCTGAACCTTCAGTTTTGAAAAAACTTTTAAGACCATTTCCTGGCAATTTATCTTATCAACCTGAAGGTCCTGAACAGCTCAAATTTTAAGTTTAATCAATAGAATCTACTTTTAATATAATCTCTTTTATTAACTGATAACCAATTTCTCGTGAGATATAATCTCCAGTTTCTATATATTCTAGAAACTGATTATCAATAAACTCTGATTTAAGAATCTCATCACCATCTAAGTCTTCAGTATCACTTAAAAATATTTCACCATAAATCTTATTTAAATTACTTTGATCTAATAGTCCTTCTAATTCTAGATCATTCAACTCAACATCTAACTTATTATTATTTTCATTTATCTTAAAATATCGAACGCTGGCCTGGTTAAGTCTATTTAAAAATTGATCCGTCTCAAGTTTTTCTTCAAAATCAAATTGATTTTCATAACCACCAATCAGCAAACCCAGGCTATTAATAAATCTTATCCCATCAAGAGCTTTACTATCCTGCCCGGCAAATTCATATTCAAAATCATCAAGATAATTGCCCTGATTTTTAAGCCTTGTTTGCATTTCAGAAATCTTGATATCAGATTCTGCAATTTCATCAAAACCGACATCTTCTTCAATGGCAATTCTACTGGCTACACCTGCAGCCTCTGCAGTTGCCATACCAGTTGGAATTACCCTGGCAGAACCATGTGCTAGAGAATCAAAGCCTGCAGATCTACCAACAACTAATAAATTCTCAAACTGATCAGGTACAATACTTCTAAATGGAATACTATACTTTTTAGGATTATTATAAACAAATCCCTGATTATCCCTTGAAGTTCTCTGGATATCTACTGGATATGATGCCAGAGCGATCTTATCCTGAAAGTCTTTATGCTCTCTAACATCATTTATATTTAAGGTATAAAGACTTTCAGTATGAATACTCTCTCTTATATATAATTCTTCTGCTTTTTTAGTTAAACTGGCTTCGCTAAACCCTGGAATCTCATTATTGATATGCTTAACAATAGAAGGTAATTCATCAGCCGCCAGCTCCTTTGCTCTTTCAATTGATTCATTATCTAATGGATCAACATCAAAGAGATGAATAGAATTTATTAATACTCTATCATCCTCCTGGCGACCTACATTGAGACCTCTGACATCCAGATCATCACTTTCAGGTTCATATCTCCCCATCTCTGAACTAAAGCCCCAGAGCGATCTCTGATCACCACCAGTATTCGGGTCGCCATCATTATTTAGATAATCTCTGGTTTCATCCCAATCAACATTCTCCAGTTCAAAGACCTGGGTAGCAACCTGATATTCATCTGGCCGGCCTATATCTTCCATCCCAACTGAATAATTAACACCTGCTTCTCTGGCAAAATCAGCATCAGCAGTTCCATCTATAAAATTATCTCCATAATATTTATCAACATTATCATTTTTAAAAACTTCTAATCCTACAAGCTGTTCATTATTAAATACTGGTTCAAACTTTTCAGCTGAATCTATGTAAGTTATATTTTCTTCTGCTCCAATCATTTCAGTAAATACATTTTCAGCAGTTTCAGTATTAAATGATGTGCCTTCCAGCTGATTATATACTTCCTTGAAAATCCCCTGGTTAAGTATTTTCCCATCAGGATTATAATTCATATCAATTGTATTTAGCTTCCCCTTAACCATTAAACCTCCTGGTCTTTTATCTGTACTAACAAGCAAAACTTTCTGACCATTTCTGGCTCCGGCAACAGCAGCTGCTATAGATTCAGGCTCACTACCGGTTACAATTAGATTATATTTATCAGTAAAATTTTTGTCAATCTCTTCAAGGTCAAAATCAGGGTTAATATCTGCTTCATAATAACTATCTGTATCAATAACTGCTAAATTTATATATAAAAGAGTTCCAATTAAAATTATAAAGATTACAATTCCAGAAATAAATAATCTTTTCATAATTAAATAACCACCTTATTTACTCAGTATCTCCCAGGAAATTAAGATAAGAAAGGCTTGACGCCCATAGGAATGCTGCTCCAAGTAACTCAAGACTTTCCTCAACTAGAAAATCCATAAACCTGTAACTTATTGATATATAACCACCTTCAGCCAGAAACTGATCTGTAGTTTCATAGATAGCTAAAAGCTCATCGCCACCAAATTCCAGGGTCCAATCATAAATAATATTTCCTGCAGTCTGATACCAGAACCTTATATCCCTGGTTCCTGACATAAGAACTGCAACTCCATAAAAAGCAGCTCCAAAAAATAAAATTACTGCTGTTCTTTTATCTTCTAAAAAGACCTTTCTATATCTAATGAGGGCATAGACAGGTATTAAAGCCATAAGACCAAAATAAGTTAATTCTGTAATAGAGCGATATATCATTTCATCTCTAAATAATAGTACACCTCTGGTTGTCAGGAAATGCCTGATATTACCTGCATCCTCCATAATCATTAAAACAGCTAAAATCGAAAATAAAAACCAGAAACGAGACCTTGAACTCTTCTGGTCTCTAGTTGATATACCTGCAATATAACTGGATGTCATCATAAAAAGGCCAATAAATAACCACTGCAATATTTCAACTGGTCCGCCTTCAGAAAATAAATAATTCCATAAAAAAGGCACATTAAACCCATCATGTTCTACCATCCAGTCCCTGATCCCATTAAAATTATAAAGATCAACAAAAAAACTTGAAATATAAAATACTAACAATATAATAAAGACAGATATAATAACGTAGTAATCTTTAATTTTAAATATATTCAATTTTTTCATAATATCACCCTTTTTAAATAATAACAAAATTTGTTGAAATGATATTATAAAATTATTGATATAATTATGATATTTATCAATAATAAAGAAAAGACCCAGAAAATAATAAGTTAAGTTTGATTTAAAATCTTGATAATAAAATAATAAGACCTGGATAGCTTATAATATAAGCAATCCAGGTCTTAAGGTAAGTATAAATTAATCGAAAAAACTAAAAAAGCAGCAAAATTTAATGAAAATTAAATCTAATAAAAATTATAAATAGTCCTGTGGTTATAGACTTGACCAGGTTTTAGGATCGTATCAGGAAAATCCTTCTGATTAGGAGAATCAGGGAAAAACTGAGTCTCCAGACAGAAACCCTCTCTATCATTATACACTCTGCCAGATTTACCTGGCCCGGCCGGAACAATGCTATTACCACTGTAAAACTGCATCCCTGGCTTGGTTGTATATACTTTCATCTTTAACTTTTCATCACCAGAGACTGCCAATCCGGCATAGGTTAGCCTATCACATTCCTGGTTTAAAACCCAGTTATGGTCATAACCTCCGGCAAGTTCCAGATCATTATCACTCTTATTAATATCCTGGCCGATCGGCTTTAAACTCCTGAAATCAAAGGGAGTTCCGGCAGCATTTTTAAAACTACCGGTAGGTATCATCTTCTGATCGATTTCAGTAATCTGATCAGCATTGATCATTAATTTGTGATCAAGCACCTGACCATCAGATTCTCCATTTAAGTTATAGTAACTATGCTGGGTTAAATTTACAGGGGTTGGCCGATCAGTTTCAGCCCGGTAATCAAAAGTAATCGAATTATCTTCAGTTAAGCTAACAATCACTTTAACCTTTAAATTACCAGGAAAACCAGCTTCACCATCACTGCTATTATAACTTAACTGTAAGGCCTCTCCAGTCTCATTTTCAATAATCCTGCCAGACCAGAGTTGCTTATTAAAGCCAGCACTACCACCGTGAAGACAATTGCCCTGTGGGTTACTATCAAGCTGAAACTTATCGCCTTTATAAGTGTAAGCAGCACCGCCAATCCTATTGCCATATCTGCCTATCAGGGCTCCAAAATAATTTTTATCTTCAATATAATATTCCAGCTTATCATATCCTAAAACTACATCTCTAAAAGGACCATCTTCTAGAGGTACTATTAGTTTCGAAATAATTCCACCATATTCAATAATTTCAGCTCTCATACCATTACTATTTTCCAGAGAGAATAAATTTACCTCTCTCCCATCTGGCATAATTCCAAACTTTTCTTTTTCAATAACTGTCATTTATATCTCCCCTAAAAGTATAATAAATTTTTACTCTTTATTATACTTCAGGATCTTTAGCTATTTTCCTGCATTAGAATATCAAGATAGTGATCTTCATTAACTATTCTCTCATAATTTATCTCAGAATTAAGAACTTCAACAAAGCTTCTTATCCAGCTTTAATATAGAGAATGCATTAAGTCAATCTCAACGCCTGCTTCTTCCCAGAATTCCTGATGAAGCCTGGCTTTATGCTCCCAGATTATCTTATTCTCTGATTCAGTCGATTCAGATAGTCTATCACAGGGCATCCGTTCTAAGAAATAATTATTAAGATTTTTAAAAACCTCGCTTAAATCTAAATCTTCCTCAGATTTCAATTGGTTAGCTATATTTTCAGCCTGTCCCTTATAACTTTCAACTAAAAGTTCTTTATCAGCAAAGCTATCATAAAAGTCTCTGACTATGGCTGCCTCACGGCTTTGAGCCGATATAATTGCAGATTCAAGCCAGGGGTGAATATTATTTCCATCTATTAGTTGACTTAATGGAGCTTCCTCTTTTAATTCTCCATATTCTTCCCTGATAGGATTAACAATTTCTTCTACCTCTTTATTATCATATTTCTTGCTAAAATTTCTAACTAATTTTCTTTCTCTATCCTCAATAATTTTAATCTGTTGATATAACCATTCATGAATCGGTCCTAAAAATGCACTCATTATAAATCCCCTTCCTTATGTTGATTGGTATTGTCAACATAATATCAGAGATTAGCATTATCTTATATGACTTATATCACAGATAACCAGTTCTGATAAAATTGCTTCCTGATCTTATCCCAATTTTCAGCAGGAGTTAGACCATCTCTGGAATGAAAATAATTTGCTGGCCTGGATATATCCAGACCTTTATCTAAATCTCTTTGATATTCTTTAACTAAAGTATCTCTGTCATATTCAAAATGACCAGTAATATAAATGTCTTTTAGATCTTTGCTGGTAAAGACTGATGGGCCAACCCTTTCCCCGGCAGATAAAATCTCAAGACCTGCTACTTTTAGCTCATTTTCACCAATTTTAAAATACCTGGAATGAGGTATTTTAAATTCTTTGATTTGATCAGGAAATAATCTGTTTTCTTTTAAAACCTCCTGTCCATAAAGACCAAAAATCTTATCAGGAACAAGTTCCTTTTCAATTCCATATTTATAATTTAAAGCAGCTATTACTGACCAGCAGATATAGAGGGTTGAATCAATGTTTTTATCAGCATAATCAAATACCTGTTGAAGCTCATTCCAGTATTTAATCTCAGAAAACTCCTTATCTTCAAGAGGAGCTCCAGTTATTATCAAACGATCAAAATTATGATCATTTAATCTGCTGGTAGCAATATAATTATTTTCAAGATAGCTTCTACTTGAATTTTTCGAGATATATGACTCAAGTCTAATAAAACTTAATTTTACATCTCTCTCAATCCTGGCAAAGATCTCTTTGAATTGATTTTCTGTCTTTATCTTTGTTGGCATAAGATTTAGAACTGCAACTCTCTTCATTGAACTCACCTCTATATTTTAGCTAAAGCCTGATCAAAATCTTCTATAATATCTTCAATATTTTCTATACCGACTGAAACTCTTAACATATCCTCAGAGACTCCTGATTCCTTTAATTCTTCAGGGCCTAACTGTTTATGGGTTGTAGTGGCAGGGTGTAAAATAGAAGTCCTGGCATCTCCAACATGGATAACAAGCGATGTTAAATCAAAAGATGTTAAAAGCTTTTTAGCTGATTCAATACCTCCCTTTACTCCAAAAGTTAAGATCCCACTGGCTCCATCAGGAAGATATTTTTCAGTTAAGTGATATTTATCTGAGCTTTTGAGTCCAGGGTAATTAACCCAGTTAACTTTTTGATGTTCTTCTAGAAACTCTGCTAATTCCTGAGTATTACTGCTATGTCTCTCCATTCTCAACTCAAGAGTTTCACTGCCTAAATTTAATAAAAATGCATTAAAGGGACTTAAGGTAGCTCCTAAATCTCTAAGTAGATTGGCTCTGGCCTTAATAATATAAGCTTCATCGCCAAACCTTTCAACATAGCGAACTCCATTATAGGTTGGATCAGGTTCTGTAAGCTCAGGATATTTTCCATTATCCCAGTTAAAACTTCCTCCATCTACAATTACCCCGCCAACTGCCCTGGCATGGCCATCTATATATTTTGTTGCTGAATGCAAAACTATATCTGCTCCATGCTCTAAAGGATTACATAATATCGGGGTTGGAAAGGTATTATCAATAATTAAAGGTACGTCTATCTCTTTTGCAACATTACTAAATTTTTCAAAGTCCAGTACATTTAAAGATGGATTACTAATAGTTTCTGCAAAAACCAGCCTGGTTTCAGGTCTTGCTTTATTAATAATCTCTTCCACTGAGCTCTCTGGATCAACAAAGGTAACTTCTATTCCATATTTTTTTAATGTAGATGACAGCAATGTATATGTACCACCATATAAATTTGCAGCTGCTAAGATATGCTGGCCCTGCTGACAGATATTTAATAGAGCTATAGTTGTTGCCGCCTGACCAGATGAAGTTGCTAGAGCTGCTGCCCCTCCCTCTAAATCATTAATTTTTTCTGCAAAGGCCGCAACAGTTGGATTGCTTATTCTTGAATAGATATGACCCTCTTCTTTTAAATCAAAAATATCGGCCAGTCTTTCTGGATCATCATAATTATAAGTCGTTGATTGCACTAAAGGTAAAACCTGAGGATCTCCTACTTCTGGTTTGTAACCTGACCTAACTGCCTTCGTCGATTTTTTCCATTTCTGCGTCATAAATTATCCCATCTCCTGTTATAATATTTTAAAGCTATAAAATAAAAAATCTGCTCTTAAAAGCTTCAAGAGCAGAAAATAAAAAATCCTCAAAAAGAGGATTATAATTCCTCTCATCTCTCATTTCCTAAAAGGAAATGCTGGAATTAGCACCTTCTCTAAAAATAGAGAGGTTGCCGGGCTTCATAGGGCCAGTCCCTCTGCCGCTCTTGATGATCTTTATTTGATTTAAATGTTATGATATCAGTAAATATCATTCCTGTCAAGTATTAATTGGTTAAAGAATTAAATAACTTTCTGATCAGGTAACTTTTTTCATCTTTTTAACCTCACCAGATTCAGCATCGACATAAAACATTTTATATATCCTTGGTATCTGGCCACTCAAATTTGTTAATTGGGCACTGGGTGGTTTGGCATCAACTAAACGGGGATCATCCCAGCCTAATTTTACATGCCAGGTCTCTTCATCCTCTGATAATTCAACTTCTTCCACCCGGAGTGATTCCAGCTCTTTATCCTCATTAATATATTTAGCAAATGAAGTTGCAGATTCAACTGCCTGTTTTACATCTATCATTATTTTGACCTCCTCAATTAAAGAAACTATTGTTAATATTATTATAACATAGATAATATATTAATAAATTATCAAGGAGAACTAGTTTCTTATTAACTTTCTATTTTCTTATGACTTTTCTATCTTCAATTATTATTTTATTATTGACAATATCTCTTATAACCTCTGGATAAATCCGATGTTCCTCCTTTAATATTTTCTTTGATAAATCCTCTGCTGAATCACTATCATCAACCTTAACCACAGCCTGTTCAATAATCGGCCCTGTATCAACCCCGGCATCTACAAAATGAACTGTACATCCAGAATATTTTACTCCATAATCAATGGCCTGTTTCTGGGCATTAAGCCCTTTAAATGCCGGTAATAATGAAGGATGAATGTTAATTATTTTATTTTTATACTGATTGATTAAGGTTGGAGTGAGAATCCTCATAAAACCAGCCAGAACTATTAAATCTATCTTATATTCCTTTAATAATTCAATCAGATCTTTTTCATACTCTCTTTTGGTATTAAATTTATCTGGATCAATAAATATATTCTCTATCCTGGCAGCTTCTGCTCTTTTTAAGGCTACAGCATTTTTATTATCTGAGATTACCAGCTTGATTTCAGCAGGAATAAATCCACTGGCAGAAGCATCAATTAATGCCTGTAAATTTGAACCTCTGCCAGAGGCAAATACTGCTATTTTCATAAATTTCACCTGCCTGTCTAAATAAATTCTAAAGAACTATCTTCATCTTCAATAACTTCTCCGATTAAATAATATTCTTCGTTTAGTTCATCCAACTGATTAGTAATTTTATCCTCATCAGCTGGATCAACTACCAGAATAAAACCTAATCCCATATTAAATGTTCTATACATTTCAGCTTCAGCTATTGAACCGGCTTCCTGAATAATCTTAAATATCTCAGGTTGCTGCCAGCTCCCTTTTTTTATTCTGGCTTTCAAGTCTTCTGGAAGAATTCTAGGTAAGTTTTCCAGGATGCCTCCGCCGGTTATATGGGCCATCCCTTTAATATTAAACTTATCTAGTAAATTTAAGACCGGCCTCACATAAATTTTTGTCGGTTTTAATAATTCAAAACCTAATTCCTGATTAAGACCAGTTAAATTTTCTCTATAGGAATAGCCTGCAATATCAAAAAGAGCTTTTCTGGCCAGAGTAAATCCATTACTGTGAACTCCACTGGAAGCAAGGCCTATTAATTTATCTCCAGACTCTATATGTTCACCGGTTATTAACTTATCCTGATCAGTAAGCCCCACAGCAAAACCGGCTAAATCATATTCTCCAGGATTATAAAAGCCTGCCATTTCAGCAGTTTCTCCACCTAATAAAGCAGCACCGGCTTCTCTACAACCGGCTGCTACCCCCTTTACAATCTCTGCAATCTTTTCAGGATCAATTTCTCCAGTCGCCAAATAATCAAGGAAAAATAAGGGTCTTGCTCCCTGAACTAAAATATCATTAACTGACATAGCCACTAAATCAATACCAATAGTATCATGAATATCAAGTTCGAATGCCAGTTTAAGTTTTGTGCCAACCCCATCGGTCCCTGAAACTAGAACTGGTTCTTTAAAGGCTCCAAGCTCTGGTTTAAATAATCCTCCAAAACCACCTGGGTTATTAATTACCTCAGGGGTAAATGTTGATTCCACCTCATTTTTCATTAATTCAACTGCCCTATTGCCGGCATCTATATCAACACCAGAATCTTTATAGGAAATACCCATTATCTTTCCTCCTCTTTAGAGAAATAATCGATATTCGAGTAGTCACCATCAAAACAGGCAGTACAGAAATCAATCTCAGGATCATTTTTAATAGCATTACATAAACCTTTCTGGCTTAAATAATGAAGACTATCTGCTCCAATTATTTCACATATCTCATTAACAGAATTCTGACTTGCAATCAGCTCCTGTCTTCTTGAAGTATCAAGGCCAAAATAACATGGATATGAAACCGGCGGTGAAGATATCACCAGATGGACTTCAGCTGCCCCGGCTTCCTTAATTCTTGCAATTATCTGCTTGCTGGTTGTTCCTCTTACTATAGAGTCATCAACTAGAATCACTCTTTTACCCTGGATGATTTCTTTTATAGGAGCTAATTTTAAACGGACCTTTAAATCCCTGATCTGTTGAGTTGGTTGAATAAAAGTTCTGCCCATATACCGATTCTTTAAAATACCTCTTACATAATCAATTCCTGACTTTTCAGAGAATCCTAAAGCTGCTGCAATTCCTGAATCAGGTACTGGAACTACTATATCTGCCTCAATATCAACCTCTTCTGCCAGTTTTTGTCCCATCTCTTTTCTGGCAAGCAGAACATTCTGGCCAGATATATTGCTATCCGGCCTGGCAAAATAAATATATTCAAAGAGGCAGAGACTGGTACCATTATGACCACTATATTTTCTGCTCTTTAGGCCATCCTGATTAATAACTATAACCTCTCCAGGTTCAACATCTCTGATATATTCTGCCCCAATGATATCAAAGGCACAGGTTTCAGAAGCAATCACATAGCTATTATTTAACTTTCCAATCGATAGAGGTCTAAAACCTTTAGGATCTCTGATAGCTATTAGACTATCATCAGTCATTCCCACAATGCTGAAAGCTCCTTTAATCTGATGGAGACTCTGAATTAAAGCTTCAACAATATCATCCTCAAAGGCCCTGGCAACTAGATGGGCAATCACTTCAGTATCCAGGGTTGAATGAAAGATTGAACCATTCCGCTCAAGATTCTCTCTCAACTCAGGACCATTGGTTAAATTACCATTATGGGCAAGGGCTAGACTGCCCTTAATGCTATTGACTAAAAGGGGTTGGGCATTGACCAGCTTACTTGAACCGCTGGTTGAATACCGGACATGACCAATAGCCATCTCCCCTTTCAACCTGGTTATCTCTGCTTCATCAAATACATTCTCAACCAGACCCATCCCCTTATGAATATTTATATCACCACCATTATTAACTGTAATTCCTGCACTTTCCTGGCCTCGATGCTGCAGAGAAATCAGACCGAGATAAGTCAGATCAGAAGCATTATCTTCTCCATCTAAATTATAAATTCCAAAGACACCGCATTCTTCAATCATTTTATCAACTTCGATGGAATTGCTTCTTCCCATTTAATTTTCATCTCCTTAATATCAATATCAATTAAATTATTTATTTTTAATCTCTCACCTTTAACCTCACCAATCACCTGATATTCAACATTCTCTGCAATAATTTCTTCAACTCTTTCCAGATCATTTCTGGCTATACTAATAACTATTCTACTCTGGGATTCTGAAAAGAGAAGTTCTTCAGCTCTCAATTTAGTATCTATTCTAATGTCTGCACCTTTAAGATTACCGACACTGCTCTCAAATAATGTAACTGCCAGACCACCATCTGAACAGTCATGGGCAGATTTAACAAGACCTGCTTTAATAAGACTTAAACAGACTTCCTGAATTTTTTGCTCTTTTTCTAAATCCAATTCAGGAATCTCTCCACTGACAAGATCATGGATAGATTCAAGATACTGACTGCCACCGAGTTCAGGACCTGTCTTGCCTAATAATAAGATTAGATCACCTTCGTCTTTAAAAAACTGATCCGTTGCATATTCAATTTTATCTAAAAGCCCCACCATTCCAATAATCGGTGTAGGATAAACTGCTCCAGCTGGACTCTCATTATAAAAGCTAACATTGCCGCCGGTAACAGGTGTATTTAAAAATTCGCAGGCCTTTGAAATCCCTTGAATTGCCTTTTCAAATTGCCAGAATATTTCAGGGTTCATAGGATTACCGAAATTTAAACCATCAGTTATTGCCAGTGGCCTTCCTCCTGAGCAGACAATATTTCTGGCTGCCTCAGCAACAGCTATCTCCCCGCCTCTTTCAGGGTCTAAATAACAATATCTGGAGTTGCAATCTGTAGTTATAGCAATCCCTTTATCTTTATCCTTAACCCTTAAAACAGCTGCGTCTGAACCAGGTAAAACTACTGTATTGGTCTGAACCATGTGATCATATTGCTCATAAATATATGATTTACTGGCTATATTTTCAGAAGTAATTACTGTTTCTAAAATATTATTATAATCTAAATCTTTCTGACCAGTTGAACTATTTTCCGTTTTACTAATTAAACTATCTATATTAAAACTCTTTAACTGCTTATAATAATCAGGTTCTATGCTCTCCCTTATATACTCAGGGGCATCATCTGCCAGGATTCTAGCCGGTACTTCTGCAACTTTCTCTCCTTTATCTAAAACTCTAATCTTGCCATCATCTGTAACCTGACCAATAACTGCAGCATTTAAATCCCATTTAGAGAATATCTCTTCAACAAGTTCTTCTTTACCTGATTCAGGGATAACTAGCATTCTTTCCTGTGATTCTGACAGAAGAACCTCATATGGAGTCATACCTTCCTCTCTTTTAGGTACTAAATCTATATCCAGCTCTATGCCAGTCTTGCCTCTACTGGCCATCTCTGAAGCTGAGCTGATTAAACCAGCAGCCCCCATATCCTGAATACCAACCAGGCAGCCAGTTTTTATCAATTCCAGACTGGCTTCCAGCAGTAATTTTTCCATAAATGGGTCGCCAACCTGAACAGCTGGCCTATCTTCTTCAGATTCATCAGTCAATTCATCTGAGGCAAAACTGGCTCCCTGAATTCCGTCTCTACCAGTTGCTGCTCCAACAACCATAACAGGATTGCCAATCCCACTGGCAGTTGCAGTCGAAATATCTTCATGATCCATAATCCCGACACACATGGCATTAACCAGGGGATTGCCCTGATAGCTTTCTGAAAAATAAGTTTCTCCACCAACTGTTGGCACCCCAATACTATTGCCATAACCTGCAATTCCTGCCACAACTTCTTCAAATAAGTACTTTACATGCTCATCATCCAGATAGCCAAACCTTAATGAATCCAGCAGAGCAATCGGCCTTGCTCCCATAGTAAAGATATCTCTAATAATTCCACCGACACCAGTAGCTGCTCCCTGATATGGCTCTATTGCCGATGGATGGTTATGGCTTTCTATTTTAAATGATAAGGCCTGACCATCACCAATATCTATAATTCCAGCATTCTCGCCTGGACCCTGTAAAACAACTTCGCCTTCAGTCGGAAAGTTTCTTAAAACAGCTTTAGAATTTTTATAGCTGCAGTGTTCTGACCACATAACACCAAACATTCCTAGTTCAGTATAATTAGGTTCCCTATCTAATAAATCAACAATCATATTATATTCTGATTCAGTTAATCCCTCTAATTCCCAGGGTTTATTTGTCTGATTCATTAATTAACACCTTCTTTTAAATAACTGATTAAAGACTCAAAAATCTTTTTGCCATCACTGCTTCCAAGTATCTCTTCAGAGGCTCTTTCAGGATGGGGCATTAAACCAAATACATTTCTTTTCTTATTGCAGATTCCTGCAATATTATCTATTGAACCATTCGGGTTTTCAGAGTCATCCAGATATTTCAATACAATCTGGTTATTGGCCTTTAACTCCTTTAAACCGGCATCATCGATATAAAAATTTCCTTCCTGATGGGCAACTGGTATATCTAAGATCTGATTAATTTCCAACTTTCTGGTAAATGGAGTCCTATCATTTTCAACCTGAAGTTTTACATGTTTACAGACAAACTTTAAATTATCATTGACTTTCATAGCTCCAGGAAGAAGTCCTGCTTCCATTAAGATCTGAAAGCCATTACAGATTCCTAAAACAGTTCCACCATTATTTGCAAATTCTATGACTGAATCCATAACCGGTGAAAACCGGGCAATTGCTCCAGAACGGAGATAATCTCCATAGGAAAAGCCACCAGGTAATAAAATTGCATCATAATTATTCTTAAATTTCTCTTTATGCCAGATCATATCAATCTCTATCTCAAATATATCTTCAATCACATACCTAAGATCCTGATCACAGTTGGAACCTGGAAATGTTACAATTCCAAAGCGCATTTATGCCATCTCCTCTATGCTGTATCTATAATCTTCAATAACTGGATTGGCCAGCAACCGCTGACACATCTCATCAACCTGTTTATCAACCTGCTCTTTGTCTTCTAGATCAGATATTTTAAGTTCCATATATTTTCCGACATTTAATTCACTGACATTGTCATAACCTAAAGCATTTAACCCTGCCTGGACTGCCTGTCCCTGAGGATCTAGAATACTCTCCTTTAATTGAATATTAATCTTAACTAACCATTCCATTATAATTCCCCTCTTCCTGTAATTCTTTTTAGCATCTCCTGATAAGCCTCTTCAACATCTCCTAAATCCCTTCTGAACCTATCTTTATCCAGTTTTTCTCTGGTATTACTATCCCAGAACCTGCAGGTATCTGGAGAGATTTCATCGGCAAGGATTATCTCACCATCATCCAAATACCCAAATTCCAGCTTGAAATCAACTAAATCTATTACTCTCTCTCTTAAAAATTCTTTTAAAATCTTATTAATCTTAAAAGTCATTTTATTAATTTCTTCCAGGTCAGTCTCTGTAGCCAGTTTCAGTACTTCAATATGAGAATTATTAATTAGAGGATCTCCTAGATCATCATCTTTATAATAATATTCAAGAACAGGCTTATCTAAAACTTCCCCCTCTTTAATGCCCAGTCGTTTACTTAAACTCCCGGCAACAATATTTCTCATTACAACTTCTACAGGAATAATTCCAACTTTTTTAACAAGAACTTCATTTGCACTGAGCTCTTTTATTAAATGGGTCTTTATCCCGTTATCTTCTAATAATTTAAAAAAGAAATTACTAATCTTATTATTAATCTTTCCTTTTCCTGTAATCTGATCTTTTTTCTGACCATCAAAGGCAGTGGCATCATCTTTAAAATGAACAATAACCTGATCATTCGCACTGGTAGAATAGATCTGCTTGGCCTTGCCTTCATAGATCATTTCTCTTTTTTCCATCTCTAGAAACCTCCATTTTTAAGCTTTGAGAGCATAAACTGACTATACAAATTCATCTTGATCTACTCTGCAAATTTTTCATTCTTTTCAAGGTATTCCTGATAGCCTTTACTTTCCAAATCTGCTGCCGTATCTAAAACCTTATCCTTCATACTTTCTCTAAAGGCTTTCTGTCTATCATTTAACTTCTGGTCATTAATAGCTAAAATTTGAACTGCCAGTAACGCAGCATTTTTAGCTCCATTAATTGCCACAGTTGCAACCGGCACCCCTGGTGGCATCTGAACTATTGAATAAAGTGAATCAAGGCCACTTAACTTTGATGTCTTTACTGGAACTCCAATAACCGGTAAGGTTGTTATGGCAGCTATCATCCCTGGCAGATGGGCTGCTCCTCCAGCTCCTGCAATAATAACATCTAAACCCTTATCTTCTGCAGTCTCAGCATATTTATATAATCTCTCTGGTGTTCGATGGGCTGAAACAACTGTCAATTCATAATCTAATTCAAATTGATCTAATAACTCTGCTGCCTCTTTCATTACTGGCAGATCAGAATCGCTACCCATAATTATTCCAACTTTTGATTTCATTAAATCTAACCTCCTCTGATTTCTATTAACTGACTGGCCTTTAATGCCTGTTCAGCTGCAATTTTTAAAGCATTTGCTGTCACAGTTAGATGGCCCATTTTGCGGCCAGGTCTTGAGATAGTCTTTTGATAAATATGAACTTTCACCCCTTTAATTTCCAGGGCAGATTCAAGCCCAATGATTTCAGCTTCACCTTCATTTCCACTCCCTAAAATATTGCGCATAACAACAGGCCTCAGCAGACCTGTATCACCAAGTGGTAGAGAAGTAATTGCCCTAATATGCTGTTCAAACTGAGAAGTTACACAGCCCTCGATTGTATAATGGCCTGAATTATGAGGCCTGGGAGCTATTTCATTTATTAAAAGTCGGTCATTTTCTGTCAAAAACATTTCCACACAGAAGATTCCTATTCCAGCAAAGACCTCTAATACCTCTTTAGCCAGAGATTCGGCCTTATTTTTCAGTTCAGCAGAAATTTCAGCTGGAACCTTTGTTTCAAAAAGGATATTATCCTGATGATCGTTTTCTCCAATTGGATATACTCTCATCTCTCCTTTTAGATCCCTGGCTGCAATTATAGAAATTTCTTTTTTAAAGGGAATATATCTTTCAACCATCAATGGATTTTTCTCACCGGCTAATTTATGAAAGGCTTTTTCTACTTCAGTCTCATTTTTAATAACTAGATTTCCCTTGCCGTCATAACCACCTGTACAACTCTTTAGCATTAATGGATAGCCAAAATCATCACCAGTTTTATAAATATCTTCAATGACTTCAGCTTTAATAAAATCAGGCACAGCTATCTGATTCTGTTTTAATAAAGTTTTCTGATGATATTTATTCTGAATTATTTCCAGACTTCTTGCTGTTGGATAAACCTTATAATCTTCAGCTTCTAATTCTTTTAAAACCTCAGCATCTATATGTTCAAATTCATAGGTTATTAAATCAGATTTATCTGCCAGCTCTCTAATTGCTTTGCTGTCATCAAAGTCAGCCACTATATGCTGATCAGCAATACTGGATGCCGGACAGGATTTTGTCGGATCCAGAATAGTTACATAGAAGCCAAGTTTTTTAGCCTCTAAAATCATCATCTTTCCTAGCTGACCACCACCGATAATTCCGATTTTCTGCCTGGTTTTATCGATATAATTCAAGTAAAAACCTCCTTGTTTAAAAGATCTAAATTAATTTATAATGCTTTATGTCCTATATCATTTCTAATATGATAATTTTCAAAATTAATTTTTTCTACACCGGTATAAGCCTTATCTATTACTTCCTTAAAACTATTCCCTAGAGCAGTAACTGCCAGAACCCGGCCCCCATTAGTCAGTAATCCATCCTTTTCTAATCTGGTGCCTGCCTGGAAAACTATCATATCTTCAATCTTTTCCGCTTCTTTAATTCCTGTGATTTCTAATCCCTTTTTATATTTAACTGGATAGCCACCTGAAGCCATTACAACACAGAGAGTCTTTCTATCCTTCCATTTGATTTCGATTTGATCGAGTTTTTGATTTAAAACTGCCTCCATAATATCTATTAAATCGGTTTCTAAGAGAGGGAGAATTACCTGGGCTTCAGGATCTCCAAATCGGGCATTATACTCAAGAACTTTAGCCTCGTCACCATTTATCATTAATCCAAAATAGATGATCCCTTTAAAACCTATACCTTCAGTATTTAATGCCGCCAGGGTAGGCTCTATTATTCTTTCTTTAATTTTTAATTCGATATCCTGATCAACAATTGGTGCAGGAGCATAAGCCCCCATCCCTCCTGTATTCGGGCCTTCCCCTCCATTATAAGCTGCTTTATGATCCTGGGCTGCTGGCATGGTTTTTATGGATCTGCCATCGCAGAAAGCTAAAATCGTAGCCTCTTCACCTTCTAAATAATCTTCAATAATTATTTTAGATCCAGCATCTCCAAATTTTTTATCTAACATTATTTCTTCAACAGCTGCCAGTGCTTCCTTTTCGCTCTGGGCTACAGTAACGCCCTTGCCTGCTGCCAGGCCATCAGCCTTAACAACCAGGGGCGGAGTTTTTGATTTAATATATTCAATTGCCCTATCTGGATCATTAAAACTTTCATATTCTGCTGTTGGTATCTTATATTTTTCTAATAGATTTTTTGAAAATATTTTGCTACTTTCCAATTGAGCTGCTTTTTTATTCGGTCCAAAAACCTTTAATCCATCTTCCTTAAATAAATCAACTATTCCTTCTGCCAGCGGTGTTTCTGGGCCTACTACAGTTAAATCCAACCTCTCCTTTAATGCAAATTCATTTAATGCCAGTAAATTATTAGATTCAATTTTTAGATTAGTACCGTACTCTGCTGTACCAGCATTCCCTGGCGCTATAAATAATTCATCAACTCTACTACTTTGCGATAATTTCCAGGCCAGTGCTGATTCTCTGCCTCCACTGCCAATAAGAAGAATTTTCAATATATCACCCCTGTTATGATTTACCCCATTAACAAATAAAAATAGCCCAGGTCAGGAAAGCTCTACAATTATGAGTAGAACCTCCCCGCCTGGGCTTTTATCCCTTCGGTGTAATATAATATATATCTGTACCGCTTGGACCAGCCATAGATAGACATACTTATCCTATATTCTATAGGCATACTTATCATGTATTCTATATATGCGGAAACCTAGGTACACTTCCCCCATAGTCAGACCGTTTACGGCAGCCTGGTAGAGACTTGTGAGCCATATTCTCACCGTTATATGAGGTACAAATTTTATTCAATTTTATACTTACATCTTAACAGATGGATTTTATTAAGTCAAGAAGTTCATATTATTATTTCTAACTTGAAGGAAAAAATAGAGTTTTGTTGAATTAATGATTAACAGAACATTTAATAATTTCAGGATAGGTTGAAATAATAAGGAGGTATACACCAATGAGTATTGGAATACTAACTGATAGTACAGCTGATTTACCTGATGAATTATACAAAAAATTTGATATTGGAGTTATTCCACTAACAGTAAACTTTGGAGATGACACCTTTATTGATGGCGTTGAAATAACATCAGAAGAATTTTTTCAAAAATTAGATCAATATAATGAGCAACCAACTACATCCATGCCATCTGTCGGTAACTTTATAGAAAAATATAAAGAGTTAAATAAAAAATACGACAGGATTATCTCCATTCATTTATCAGGAAACTTAAGTGGCACCTTAAATTCTGCAAAATTGGCTGCTAGAGAATGTTCAGATATTGATATCTATCCAATTGACTCAAAGTCAATCTCTTTAGGACTTGGATTTCAGGTTCTATATGCAGCCAGATTAATTAAAGCAGGCAAAAACATTTCAGAGATTAAAGATAAACTTGCTAAAGCAAAGGATAACCTACTTCTCTATTTTACAGTTAATGATTTAACTTATATGAAAGAAGGGGGCAGAATAGGGAAAGCCCAGGCCTTTTTAGGAAGTATATTAAATATAAACCCGGTAATATCTATCAGCACTGAGACCGGTGAGGTTGAACCTCTGGATAAAGTCAGGGGCAAAAAGAGAACTTTTAGAAAAATGCTTGAAATAGCAGAAAGCAGGATTTCTGGAAAGGATAAAGTCTGGATCGGCTTTGCCCATGGAGATAGAAAAGAAGATATGCTTAAATTTAAAAATAAATTAATAGATAAGCTTGATTCAAGTTATAATATAGATAAAGAGGTATATGAGACAAGAATAAGCCCAACACTTGGAAGCCATGTCGGGCCATCTGTCTACGCAGGTTTTATAATGACTGATATTGAGTTAAATTAGATATTATTTATTATCCTGCGTAGAGATTATTCTGCCTCTAATATTGACATTTTTTTGATCATTAATCCAGCCTGTCAAACTTCTTAGGCGATATCTATCAGATAAATCTCTATCTCCTAATTCAATGCCAAATCTAAAAGATTTGGTACTGTCATGATATCTTGAGCCAGTAAAATTTATACCTAAATCTTCTAAAGGGTAATAAAGTTCAATCTGCTGAGAAAAATCTAAAAAACTTTCATTTTCGTAAAATCTACTTTTATTTCTTAAAAGCAAGGTGATTCTTTCAAAATTATGGATATATTCAATATCTAAATCCCTATAAAAACTAGTATCTTCAACCCAGGGATCTATAAAACTATATCTAATTCCTGCTCGCCGATTATAGTTAATATCATAAGTCAAATAACTGCTTATGCTAAATTCATATAAACTATCAAAACCACTTATATTTGAAGCAAAACTCAACTCAAGATCAGGAGGTGTTACAGGATCAGTGAAATAAATACTGGTATTAAGATTTAAAGCTGGCTTTCGGTTATCATAAGAAGGTCCAAAGGCTATATCCATTAAGACTCCATCCTGAATCGGGTTTTCAACTCCTAAAAGTATAGATTTAAATAGATTATTATCATACCCGATGCTAAAATCCAAAAACCTTTCTATGTTTTGCCTGCTGGCAGATTTCCATAATTCTACTCTATCAAGATGCTCTTTAAAATCCTGTCTTTCTGGATATTTTTTTATTAAATCTTCAAGAATCATGATAGCTTCTGAATAATCTCCCTGCCAGCTAATCAGTAAAGCTTTATAAAAAATATGGTCTGGATACCCTGTTAGATCATCCTGTTCAAGTTTCTCAAGGGCTAAATCATATTCTTCATCTGATATTAATTCCTGAATAACCTCTAAATCAACAATATTATTTGCTTCTACCTGCACTGAAATAATTAATAAAACCAGTAACATAATTATAATTTTTGTTTTCATTAAACATACCGCCTCCTAAAACTAATATAAGTCAGGATTGACTACAAAAATTTAAAAAATCAAAACAGAATATAGCATTTTAATTATTAATAAAATCTAAAACCTTATCTTTATATTTATCATCATAATCAAAATATATTTCTGCATGTTGACTATTACTTACAGTAAGTTTTGATTTAAAATCATGTTTAATTCCATCATAAATCTCTTCTGCCATAAAAAATGGAGTTATCTCATCACTTTTACTATGAATTATAAATACTGGAACTTCAGAATTCTTTAACTGACTGGATAGTTCTGCATCCTGATAGAAAAATCCTAGTTTATATCTGGTATATAAATTACCTGCCAGTAACATATAATCAGGTGGGTAGAAAGTATCTACCTTTTCTAAATGCTGACTTATTGGAAATTGCATTTCGCTTAATGCAGAATCTAATATTGCATAATTAATATGTTCATTTCCATGTTCAGTACTAATATATAAACCAGCAGTCAGCCCACCAAATGATATTCCCCAGAGACCAATATCATATGAAAAATCATCTTCAATATAATTTACATAATCTTTAAGATCATATTTTTCTAAAACTCCATATGTATTATTAGCTGCCATATTCTCACCTGAGCTTCTTTGATCATAAGTAAGAACATCTATCCCTGCTTCTAAAAAAAATTCTGCATAGGGATAGACAGACCTCCTATTGCCCCCTGAGCCATGGACCATAATTACTAACTGATTGGATGATTCTCCAGAAAGAATCAACTCTCCAGGTATTTTATGGTCAGCTTTAGATGATTCGATTTCCAGGTCATTTATTTGATATCTGCTAATAAATTTCTCTAAATTAAACTGCTCCATACTCTTTAACTCATTAGTGATATTTTTAAGGCTGGTCCGCTTGTTATCAGTAAACTGCATTGAACCATCATATACGAACCTGCCTGTGAAAAATATATTGATAATTATAAGAGCCATAATAATAACTGCAATTATAATTTTTTTCATTATAAAACCACCTTTAATTCTTTAACTTTAATTGTATTATAGATTTTTCAAAAATCAAAATTTATTAATCATTAAATCAGAAAAAGTATAAATAAATTTAATTTTATGAATTGTTATATTTTAGCGCTTTAACTTGACAAATTATTTTTGTTATGCTAAATTATTAAACATTATAAGCCCATATATAAGGAGGTGACAGGGAGTTAACTAAGATTTTTAACCTTTTTATTAGTAGAGATAATGAGTATTCTAGTAGCCGAGCAGAGTAACTATCAAAACAAAATATTTAAACCAAGGAGAGAGTAGATAATGAGTAAAAATACAAGGTATCTAATCATAATTCTAGTATTTTCATTAGTTTTTTCATTTAATAATATTCAGGCAGAGGAACCATGGTCAGCAGTTGAGGGAGAAAGTTTTGATTTAATTGTTGGTTTTGATTCTGGAGGTTCACATGATTTATCAGCCCGTTATTTAGCTGAAGCTTTATCAGATTTAAATATCGATATCAACATAGTTAATATGCCTGGTGGTATAGGAACTGAGGCTGGCTATCATGTTGCTTCACAGGATCCAGATTCAAATATTTTATTCTGGGGTCATCCACCAGCTGTAGTTTTTGATCCAGCAACAGAAAATGTTGGCTATGAATATAGCGATTTTGATCCAGTCGGAGCCATTGGTAGCCCTACATTTGTCATTGCATCAAGAGATGGAGCTCCATATGAAACTCTGGATGAACTAATTGAGTATATGGAAGAAAATCCTGGTGAAGTAATTGTTGGTGGCCAGGGTGAAATGCACCTAATGCATTTTGCAATTGAATTTATTTTGCCAATGGACGAACTGGACTATAGATATGTTGCCCTTGCAGGAGGTGCTGATGTTACATTAAACCTTACTGGAGGTCATGTTGATGTTGGCCATATGAGTCTATCTGCAGCCAGACCATTACATGAAGATGATGACTTAACAGTAATGGTTCATACTTCTTCAGAAACTGAAGAGGTTGATATGATGCCTGATGTTCCCCATGTTTCTGAATATGGAATTGAATTTACTGAACCACATACAATGGCAGCCTGGGCTCCAGCTGGTACAGATCTTGAAACAAGAGAAGCCTTAAATGCTGCATTTGCTGAAGTATTAGAAAATGACGAAGAATTGCAAAGTAATATGAGTGAAATGGGCTTTATTTTAGATCATTATACAATTGAGGAAACTGATGATTATTTTGGCGGTGTATTATATGAGGAAATCCTTCCTCAATACGAGGAATGGCTGGAGAATCAAAGACAACAATAATAATTAATCATGATAAAGAGCTCTGATATAATATCAGAGCTCTTTTAACTCTTTTAAAGAAACTTTCTTTAAAAATGCTTAGCTAATAATTCATCCATTACTCCACTTTCAATTACATCCTGAAGGCCTGCATTTAATTTATCCAATAACTCAGTATTGCCTCTAGCTACTGCTAAACCATATTCTTCGCCAGTAACAAGCTCTGCAATCATCTCTACTGGGTTCTCAGCGGCATATCTTTGAGCTACAGGGGTATCCAGAACAACTGCCTGTACATTTTCATTTATAAGGTCCTGAACTGCCAGCACAAAGGTATCAAAGTGAGTTACATTACCGGTTAAAATACCTGTATCCTGAAGATGTTCTTCAACCCAGAGATCACCAGTTGTACCTGTCTGGACTGCGAGACGATTATCGCCAAATAAAACAGTCACATTATGGCCACTATCTTCTTTAACAAGAACAGCTTGATTTGCAGAATAATATGGGTCTGTAAAATCCACAACCTGTGCCCGCTGTTCTGTTATTGTCATACCGGCTGCAACAATATCAATAGTACCTGCCTGTAAACCAGGAATTAAGGAATCAAAGCTGATATCTGTAATTTCAATATCAAACCCCTGACTTTCCCCGATAGCTCTCATTAAATCGATATCAAAACCAACTACTTCTCCATCCTGAATATACTCAAATGGAGGAAAACCAGCACTTGTTCCAACTACATAGGTTTCAGCCATAACTGTAAATCCAGAAAGAGCCACCAATAAAGCAAGAGCTAACATTACAACAAAGGTCCTTTTTAACATTATTATTACCCCCTTATTAAAATTGACTAAATTAAAATCCACAACTATTTTAGTTTAACCAAAACCTGGAATCTTCAGTTTTTCTTCTATTCTATCGATAATCCAGGTGCTTATCCAGACAATAATTAGATAAATTATTGCAGCAATAAGATAAACTCTGAAAAATTGATAATTACGGCTGGCTATAAATTTGCCCTGAGTCATTAAATCTGGAGCCCCAATAACATATGCCAGTGAAGTATACTTTAAGATATATATAAATTCATTAGTCCAGGCAGGAATTGCCCAGCGAATTGCCTGGGGCAGAACAATAGTAAAAATTGTCTGCCAGCGACTCATTCCCAGCGAATAAGCTGACTTAAATTGATCAGACCCCACTGACTCGATTGAACCTCTAGTATACTCTGCCTGATAGGCTGCACAGTTAATAGTAAACCCAAGATAGGCAACTGTTACTGCTGTCATTCTAATACCATATGGCGGTAGTGCAAAATAAAGAATAAATAGCTGAGCAAGCATTGGAGTTCCTCTAATAATCTCAATATAGGCTGTACAGAGCCAGGCTACTGGTTTTGAGCCAAAACTTCTTCCCAGAGCTAGCAAAACCCCTAATATCGTTCCAAAAAACATAACTACTATTGTCAGGGTAAAGGTAAACCTTAAGCCACTCATTAATCTGCCAAAGTTACTGATAAATATATCTATAATTAAATACTGAGAAAGGAAATCAAGCAATGCCTATTCACCGCCTTTACCATAAAGATCATCTAATTTAAATAAAAACTGCCTGGTCCGTTCGTTTTCAGGACCTTTAAACATATTTTCAGGATGGTTTTGTTCTACAATTTTGCCGCCTTCCATAAAGATAATCTCATCTGATACAGAGCGGGCAAATCCCATCTCATGGGTAACAACTAACATAGTCATACCCTCTTCAGCAAGCTTTTTCATTACATTCAAAACTTCACCAATTAATTCAGGATCTAAAGCTGAGGTTGGTTCATCAAATAGCATTAATTTAGGCTGCATTGCCAGTGCTCTTGCTATTGCAACTCTCTGCTTCTGACCACCAGATAATTGGGCTGGATATGAATCATCAACATCGGTTAAACCAACTCTATCTAATTCAAATCTTGCAAGTTCTTCTGCTTCTTTTTTGGACATATTTTTAACCTTAGTTAACCCAATCATAACATTCTTCTTTGCCGTTAAATGATGAAAGAGCCCAAATCCCTGGAAGACATAGCCAATCTGCTGTCTTATTTCATTGATATTTTTAGCAGAGACTATTTCTGTATCTTCCAACCATATCTCTCCTGAATCTGGCATAATCAATCTATTAATACAATTTAAAACAGTACTTTTCCCGGTACCGCTGGGACCTATAATAACTTTATTTTCACCGGTATTTAATGAGAAAGATATACCATCTAAGACAAGATTATCCCCAAAACTTTTTCTTAAATTCTTAACCTGTACAAGAGGTTTTTTCTCCATTATCTGCTCTCAGCTCCTATCCCAGGTATTTTCAATTTGAATTCAACTAATTTTAATAGTCTCGTTACTCCAAAAGTTAGAATAAAATAGATTGCTGCTATCATTAAAAAGATTGTAAGTGGATCATACTCTACTGCTATAATATACTGGCCCTGCCTTAAAAGCTCTGCTACTCCAATTGCATAGGCAAGTGATGTATCCTTTAAAATTATGGCATATTCATTGGCAAAGGGCGGGATGAAACTCCTGATTGCCTGGGGAAATATTACATAAAAAAAAGTTTTATATTTACCCATTCCAATTGAGTAAGCAGCTGTTATTTGATCTGAGCTGATTGATTTGAATGTACCCCTAAAGATCTGGGCCATATAGGCTGAAGCTCTTATACCAAGACCGAGAACAGCAGCATTAAAAGGCCTGATTCTAAAACCTAGATTGGGAAGGCCATAAAAAACTAATAATAAAAGTACAAGTTCTGGTATACTTCTGACTACTTTGCCATATAGGGCTGTAAACTTTCTTATTAATATATTCCCATAGGTTTCTCCAAAGGCTAGAATTAAGCCTAATATTAAACCAAATATCAATATAAGGACAGTTAACTGTATTGTTATAACAGTACCTCTTAATAAAGCAGGCAAGGAATTAATAATTAATTCTAATCTTCTATCCAAAAATGTCCCCTCCTCTTTTTATAATTATAAAAATGTATATGATATTATTCAACGCAGGGTTAATTTCTCCTGCATAATAAAAAATTATTTTATAAATTACTCTATATTTTAAGAATTAAGATACTGATACTATTTATTTTTTAAATTAATTTGAAATTATGCTATAATCAAGAAGGTTAATGACAAATTTCGAAGGGTTGGGGTAAGATGGAGTTAAGTTTTAAGCAGGCTATTATACCTGTAATTACTATGGCTTTTTTAATAATAATGTCTGTTTTAGTCTGGGATGTTCCAATTCAGATTGCTTTATTTTTTGAAATTATTATAATTGTCTGTCTCTCTTTTATCTGGGGTTATAGATGGAAGAAAATTGAGAAGATGATGTTCTCCAGTTTTAGGAGCATAGGCAATGTTATCATTATATTATTTTTAATCGGGATGATGATAGGTCTCTGGATAGCTATAGGGACTGTACCAACTATGATTTATTATGGTTTAGAAACTATTAATCCTGAGTATTTTTTAGTCTTAAGTTTTATATCAACGTCTCTTGTTTCCATGGCGATTGGCACAGCTGTTGGAACTGCCAGTACTATTGGGCTGGCTTTAATAAGTATAGCTGAAACTTTAGGAATGAGCCTGCCATTAGCTGCCGGTGCTATAATCTCAGGCGCTTATGTAGGCGATAGAATGTCGCCTGTCTCATCAATTGCCAATATTACAGCCCACAGCGCTGAAGCAGATATTCTGGAGATGGTAAAAAGCATGATGAAAACAACTATCTTACCTTATATAATTGCAGCTATAGTCTATCTAATTATAGGATTGAATTTAGGAGGTCTTGGAGAAAATGCAGGGGGATTTTTAGAGCTGACAGCTGCCCTTGATAGCTATTTTATGATCTCCTTCTGGATGTTACTGCCGCCAATACTTATAATAAGCATGGCTTTTTTAAAGGTACCTACAATTATAAATCTTGCTATCAATATTATCTTTAGCCTGATTCTAGGGATAGCTATTACAGACCGGAACTGGTCCGGGCTATTAAATATTATGTTTCAGGGATTTGATGAAAGCTCTGGTATAACCTTTATAGATAATATACTGGCCAGAGGCGGTTTAACAAGTATGTTAGAATTAATATCTCTAATAATTTTTGCAGTTATTTTAGGTGGATTATTAGAGCAGTTAGGGGTTTTAGATAGTATTTTAAAACCGATAGTCCATCATATTACCGGTAAGATAAAACTGGCTGTGGTTACTGTCTTTTCAAGTATATTATCTGCAATATTAGGTTGTAATCAATTTCTGGCTGTATTTTTACCGGCAAGAATGTTAATACCTCATTATGATAGGATAAAGGTAAAGCGGAAAGAATTAGCCCGGGCTCTCGGTGATTCTGGACTTGTATTCTCTCCGCTAATCCCCTGGAATGTAAATGCATTAATGATGACTGCTGTCCTGGGGGTAGATACTTTTTATTATGCACCCTATGCATTTTTTATATTAATTATGCCTTTATCAAATATTTTAATTACAGTGATTAAACATAAAAAAGAACTGATTGATTAGGGCCTGATTAAGATTTTAAGTGAAGATTTTTCTCTGGCTGCTTTTAAAGCATCCAGGGAATCTTCAAGCTTATACTCATCAGTAATTAGCCGGTCAAGGTGGAGTTCATTTCTTTCCAGCAAATTAAGTGCCGGCTTAAAGGGGCCACACCTGGAACCTAGTAATTTTATCTCATTAATAGCCAGCCCTGCCAGGTTAAGGTCATGGTTTTTGGCTGTCGTTGTCTTATATATTATTTTCCCCTCCGGAGCAACAAGTTCAATGGCTGCTTTTAAACCTGATGTGCTCCCGGTAGCCTCAATAACAACAGGTATATCTGGCTCTTTTTCTGGATATAATTTTTCAAGGTATGTTTTAATATTTAATGGTTTTAGAGTATCTAGCTTTTCCTGATGCCGGCCTATCATCTCAACATCAAAACCCAGGGCCCAGAGGGTTCTTGCTATAATTAAGCCCAGTTTGCCGTCGCCAATAACCATTATTTTTTCAGAGGGTTTAAGATGATATTGTTCTGCAATTTCAACAGCTGCTGCAATTGGTTCAGTAAAAACAGCCTCTTTGTCAGTGACAGCATCTGGTACAATATGAAGGTTTTCTCCTGGCAGTGTTAAATATTCAGCCAGTGCCCCATCCTTGCCTCGCATCCCAATAGCCTTTATATTTTTGCAATGTTTATATTGATTATTATGGCAGCGTGAGCAATTATAACAGGGAATATTTATTTCACCAACAACCCTTTTGCCAGTAAGTTCTCCAGCCGGGTCATTAACAACTTCTCCGACAAATTCATGGCCAAGTACGCCATTAAACTCGATCATACCGGCAATTACTTCAAAATCTGTATTACATAGACCAGCCAGCCTTACCTTGATTAAAACTTCATTTTCTGCAGGCTCTGGCCTGGCAATATTTTCAAGATTTATTTCACCATTTCTAACTGTTAATGCTTTGATATCTGTCGCCTCCTTAAATTATATAGATATCAGTCCAGGAAACCCTTCAATTCAGCTGCCAGATTCTTTCCTTCTTCTGAATCAGAAATTATTTCAATTTCTTCAGGTCCTGATACTCCAAGCTGAATTTCAGCTGCCCTGGCTATCTGTTCCAGTTCAAAAACAGGAGTATTCATAATAATATCTGTGCTGCCTAAATTTTTGAGCATGGCAACACCAGTTGCATCAACGGCAACTGGATCTTTAGATACAAGGAATATATTTGAATCGACTCTATTACCAGTTGATGGGCCACCTGAGGTGAAGGCTTCAACTCCATCGATTATAAATAGATCTGGACTATAGGCCAGTGATATCTCTGCGATCATCCTGCGCATATAATCTGAATTATGGAGCTGGCTCATATAATCTGTTCCTTCACGGGGGATTATTCCAACTGCTAGTTTTAAAGCCATTGTAAACTGGCCGCCAAACTGATGGGTTTTTAAACAACCTGTAGCTATAATATGATCAACTTCATTAAGAATTCTCGGTATCTTAAAGCCATCTGGCCAGTGTAAGCCTTCTCTATTAAAGAGAGTAAGTTCATCATCAGTCAGCTGATCAAAATTAATTATTTCAATATTATATTCTTCTGCTATCTCAAAAATACCCTTTTCCTCCATGACCTCTTCTGTATCTGGCGGGCCACTTCTTTCACCAATTATTATCCTTTCTGCTCCAGCCTTTTGCAGCTCTTCAATAATAGTTATAAGGGTCTCATTATCAGTGGAACCTGGAGCAGGGTCTGCAGTATTAAAATTTGGCTTAATTAAAACACTATCTCCATTAACATCAGGTAATGGAATTAAATTTAAGCTTCTTTTAACCCCATCGCTTCTATTTGAAGTTTTAATCAGTCCAACCTGGCTTTTACTGGCTGCAAAAGCCTTATTATCCCAGTCAGAAAATGATAATAAAGAAAGGCCTAAAAGTGCACTTCCTGAAAGTGAGATAAATTGACGTCTACCAATATCATTTGCAAAGTCAAAAATCTTTTCCATTTTAATCACCTGCTCCTTCTTTATAATAATTAAATTTTAAAGAATCAAAAATTTATAAGTTATTGCTATTTTAAATATATCATTTTTATGTACTAAATTAAATAAATAAATTAAATCAATTTATTATAACCATATATGAAAGCCTCCCAATTTCCATGGAAGGCTTTTTGAAAAATTATTTTTCTTTTTTATCTTTCTTTTTAATTTTTTTCTTTATAGTGTCTTTAATTTTACCTTTATTTTTTTCTGCCATTATTTATCCCCTCCCTTTTTTAATTAATGATTTAATCAACTCTGCCATTAATTTAACAGTACTAAAATAGAAGGAGCATCTATTACTGACAAAAAATAATCTGTAATATTTGTTATTCTATTTGCTTAAATTATAGCACTATTTAACTTTTTAACAATAGGCTATAATACCCAAGATTTCATGGTTTATGAATATCTTAACCAGTGAATTATCTCTTTAAAGCTGGCTGACTTTCCATACATTAACATGCCTATTCTAAATATTTTAGCAGCTGCCAGGGTAAACAAAATAGTGGTAATTAATAAAATTGCCAGAGTAATTATTATTTCAACTGTAGAAATTTCGCCGATTGCAATCCTTACAATTGAAATAACCGGGGCAGTTAAAGGAAAATAGGTTACTATTCTTGATAGCATACCTCCAGGATTATTAAATACTGGACCTATTACTAAAATAGGCAGCACCGGCAACATAAATACCATGCTCTGGGCATTAGTTGCACTCTGCAAATCTTCCATTGTTGCGCCAATCCCAACAAATAATGCAGCAAATACCAGGTAACCTAATAGAGCAAAAACTGCTATTAATGGCAAGGCTGGATTTAGGAATGCCTCAAGCAAGGGTAGATCAAAAAAGTAATCTGCCAGAGGAATACCGATACCAAACCAGACACCAATCTGGATCATGCCTAGAATAAAATGCCCAATAATCTTACCGGCCATAAGCTGCTCGGAGGAAATCGAGGATAGAATTATTTCTGACATCTTCTCCTTTTTCTCCTGGAGGGCACTCTGTAAAAGCATGGATCCTGAAGTGATTAATAAGAAAAATAATCCACCACCAAAGATTACTGCTGTAATAACTCTACTTCCCATAGCTGTTTCATCTTCTTGAAGACTTACAACCTGCAGGTTAGCCGGCATTGTAACCTCCTGGATAACTTCTTCAGAAAGATCATGGGTTGCTAATTTGTAATTCTGCAATTCTTCGGTCAAGAGGTTTGCCAGGCCACCATGGTTGGTGGCTGATAATGAAAATACATTTAAATTGATATTCCCGGTTTTAAAAAACTCCTGGTCTATTATAAAATACCCATCTGCATCTGCAGATTCAGCCCTGCTTTGTAATTGCTCCTGGCTGTTTTCTGATTCAATTAATACTGTATTCTCCAGCATATCTTCGGACCAATCCAGTTCGACTTGAGATTGATTCTGATAATAAAATGTTCTTTCAACTGGACTATCAAATCTTTCAATAAAATTTGGTAGACCACCAAATATAAGAATCAATACCGGGGTTAAAAAGATTCCAACTATAAATTGCTTGTTCCTTAAGTTTCTCATTACTTCCCAGCCAGTTATCTTAAATATTTTCTTTAGCATCTAAAAGACCTCCTCTGGCAACCCTTGTAAAGATATTATGAAGAGAAATCCTTTTTATTTCTAATTCAACTAAATTTATCCCTGCTGGTAAATCAGCTATAAATTTGTTTGGTTCAATATTATCTTCAAGCAGGATATTAAAATTATTGCGATATGAATTATAATTTAAAATTAAATCATTTTCATTAAGCCAGTCTTCTAATAGATTACTATCATTGGTCTGAAGCCTGGCTCGATAGTTTCCGTATTGATTTTTAATACTGTCGAGATCATCATATAATACTTTATTTCCTTTATCTAAAAGAAATATTCTATCACAGACTTCTTCAACCAGGTTCATCTGATGACTGGAAAGCATTATTGCTACACCTGATTCTGCCAGCCCTTTAATTTCTTCTTTCATAAGATCCTGACTAACTGGATCAAGACCGGAAAAGGGCTCATCAAGAATTAATAGTTTCGGTTTATGCAGAACACAGGCTGCAAACTGGACTTTTTGAGCCATCCCCTTTGATAGTTCCTTAATCTCGTCATTTAAATTATCAGTTAGATCAAATTTATCAAGCCAGTATTCACCCTCTTTTAAGGCCTCTTTTTTGCTAAGACCTTTAAGGCTGCCAAGAAAGATTAAGATATCCTTAACTTTTGCCTCTTTATACAGACCTCTTTCTTCCGGTAGATACCCTACCCTGCTCTGCCAGTTATCAGTATCAAGATTTAGTTCAATCTTTCCTTTATCTGGAGCATTGATATTCATGATCATCCTGATCAGACTGGTTTTTCCAGCTCCATTTGGGCCTAATATACCCATTATCTCACCCTGATTGACTTCAAAAGAAATTTTATTAACTGCTATAAGATCATCATAGGCTTTTAAAACATCTTTTACCTTTAAAATCGGCTCCACTGGTTTGCCCCCCTCAAATATGTGAATATATTCATTATATTATTATATCAAATATTTTTTATTTTAACAATATAAATTAGTTCGATTAAATACTTCTTTATCGAGAGTTTTTTTCCTGTATTAATTAATTTTTATAGTTATAATTCTATATGCTCTAAATATTATATAAGTTGAAAGTGAATCAGGAGTGGGTTGGTACTGGGTTGATACTGGGTTGGTACTGGGGAGGTATTGGAGGGGGTATAAAGAAATGGCCTAAACAGAATGTCCAGGCCATTTAATTTCTTGGATTTAATTAATAGCTAATAGTAGTTTATATATCATTACTCAATCATAATTAGTATAGATAATTTTATTCTCCAGTAACACTTATTTTATCAACTAAAAGATAGGGGAAGCTTCCCATTTGAGAAAGAATTGCTTTATCGCCTATACCTATTATGTTTTTAAAATCATCATAGATATTGCCGGCCAGCATGACATCTTCCAGTCTACCCTGAATCTCTCCATTTTTAATATGAAAACCATGGGCCTGAACAGAAAAATGGCCCTGGGTATAATTAGAAGAATGAAATCCAATCACATTTTCGACCAGGATACCTTCATCAATTTCAGCAAGGAGTTCTGATTTGCTATAACCTCCTGGAGTGATTACAGGATGAACAAATGCTGGATTAACCGGGGTATCAATTCCACTGCCAAATAATGTCTTCTTTAATCCATTACCAGTCGGTTCTTTATCAAGCCTGGCGGCATACTCTAAATCATAAAGGTAGTTATTTAATTTGCCGTTATTAATTATAGTCTTATCTGATGTTGGTATGCCTTCATCATCAAAGCTTTTTCTATAACTGGTTCCTTCAAGCCGTGGTTTGTCAGTTATTGTTAATTTATCAGAAAATATTGACTCACCTAATCTATCTATAAGGGGAGATGTTCCCTGATAGATATTCTGCCCACTGACCCCTGTCTCCAGGCTAACCAGGAAAAAATATAGTGACCCTGGTGAAAATAGTACTGGCATTTTCCCTGTTTTCGGCTTTGATACCTTTTCTGTCATTTTATATTCTTCAATAAATTCATTTATATCAGCTTCTGGTATCTCTCTAAAAAAACTATCTGATTCATAAAATCTATATAACTCTGAACCTCCTCCTGGAATTGGAGCTGAAAAGATAAAGGTAAAACCTGTTTTATTTTCTTTTAAATCGGCTTCATTTGTGGTAATGATTTTTGTCTTTTCATAATTTTTACTTATACTAAAGTTAAGAGTAAGATCAGGTTTCTTCTCTTTAAAAATATTTTTGATTTCCTGGGCATATTCAATTAACTCATCAGATTCAGTTTTTGAAAATCTATTTTCGGTAGCATGGTCTACAGCGTCTATTTTTTTATCAGAAAAATTAAAGTTTGCTGGTTCTCCATACTGGACTGATTTCTTTGCTCCCTTTATTAAATTATCCAAAACCTCTGGAGAGCTGCCTGTAGCTGTACTGGAACCTGATTTATTATTGTCCTTAACTCTTAAAGAAAGCTCTGATAAATCATTGCTGGTAATATCCTCTAAATCCCAGTTTTCAAAGTCATATTTCATTTCTCTGGTCTCTTTAATTAGCAGTTCGGCTTCATCAAAGTTCTTTTTTAATTTATTAATATCCAGCATCTAAACGCCTCCTATATTGACCTGATCGACTTTAATATGGGGGGCACCCATACCTGAGAAGATATTTAATTGCATAGGATTACCTTTACCGCAACCGCCAACTTCTCTAAAGTTTAAATCGTTGCCAATCATTGAAATTCTTTGTAAAGTTGCAAAAAGCTCGCCACTTAAGTTTATATCTCTGACCATACCTTTTTTCTGGCCATTTTCAATCTTATAACCGTATTCTGCTCCAAATGTAAACTGATCTCCAGTTGTCTGCCCACCCCGACCATTACAGATATAATAGCCGTTATCTATTGAGGAAATCATCTCCTCTACATCTGATTTACCTTCTGCAATATAGATATTTGACATTCTTATTATTGGAGTATATTTACAATCTACTGCCCGCATATTTCCTGAAAGGGGCTCATTAAAATCTGCAGCTGTCTCCCTGGAATGGAGCCTACCACTTAAGGTTCCCTGATCAATCAACGTGGTTTTTTGAGCAGGCTGGCCTTCATCATCATATTTATAGTTTCCTGGAGTGTTTTTAATGCCAGGGTCATCAACTACTGTCAGGATATCACTACCTAATTCAGTGCCAGCCTGAAGTTTATCTCTAAAAGCAGGATTATTCTTTACTATATCTGCCTCGGATAAATGTCCAAAGGCCTCATGGATAAAGACTGAAGCCAGGGCCTGGTTAATTATAACTGGATAATTACCGGCTTTAATAGGCTCGGCATCTAGCATCTGCTGTAAAATATCAATTTCTTTTAATAAGTCATCTTCACGATTAAAGAGGTTATCAAATTCAGGAAAACCTCCAAAGGAGACCCTTTTAACCTGAACAACATCATTCTTTTTTGCATAGACTGCGCCACTGATTAGACTGCCTAGAAGGTCATATTCTATTTCTGAACCCTCTGAATTTATAAAAATTCGCCTAGAGTAAAAATCTCTATAAGTAAAATTTGTCTTAATTATATGCTCCTGCTCTAAAGCCAGGCGATTGTAATTTTCTACTAATTCTTTTTTCTCTTCCAGACTGTAGTTTTTTGGGTTGGTATCAGGGTTTATAAAATGTTTATCCTTGATAACCTCTGCTTCCTTTAATTTAGCAGCTTCAGAAATGAGCTCTTCTGTTCCTGATATTGAATTGGCCAGCTCTTTTTTGGCTTTTCTGGCATCTTTAAGTTGACTGAATGAATTTACTGCTTTTACACCCTGGTTGTAAACTCTAAGATGGCCACCTTCACGGTATGATGATTTAACTTCTTTTAAATCCTGGTTTTCATATCTAATTTCTGTCTGGTTATTCTTTTCAAAACGAAGATCTCCATAATCTAAATTATCATCGCTAAAAAAATCTTTTAAGACTGATTTCATAATTTCCCCCTGGAAAAACTTATTTAGAAACGAACTGCTTTTTAATAATTAACTAGGTACTAATTTTATTATTTCTAGATATCATATCCTTAAATTTTGCAGTTATCCACTGGTGGCGACTTGCCAGATAATCAATAATAATTCCATAGATTCCACCGGCTAAAAAGCTTACAACATCGGCAAAACCGGTTGTAAAATAATAAGCAAATGAAACCAGTAGTCCTAAAATTGCTCCTCTAATAATAGCAACATGCCGTTTATTATTGGTTACTAAACCAATAACAACGCCCATTAAAAAACGATTATACCAGAGGGCCCATAATGATATCCAGTTACCGGCAAATCCAGTTCTATAACCAGCTCCTAAGATACAGATAATGCCTAAAAGTGAACCGATTAAAATTGATGTTTTTATTCTATCTGTTAGCAAAATATCACTCCTATAATTTAAAATTAATTTTTACTCAATAAATAATTAGAGATAGAAAAAACTTCTCCTGCTTTAAATTTAAAATAATTATCAGAATGAAAAAATCCAGACTTAATAGCCTAAAAAAGAACCTGCAAAGTTATGAATCATCTTTAAATAATATTCAGTTTTTAATTGTTTTAGATAAGTTCTTTCCTACTTTCATTGCAAAATAAATAATTGCAAATTGAAAGATCATTAATGGGATTAATGATCTAAGAGTTAAAAATGCAACTATAACTGCTAATGCAGTTATAATATAACCAAGATCTGAATTTATCCTAAAACCTAAAATAATAACACCTGCTATAACTAATTGCAGAAAAATTATAAGAGCTAACAAAGAATTCACCTCAATAAATTATTATTTCATTCACCGCTAATAATCATATAAGTTATATCATCACTGCCAATTTCATTACCGGTATAATCTTTGAAATCTTTTTTGATTTTTTTAATAATCTCTATTGGTTTAAGGTGACAGGAATTCTTTAAAACTTTATCAAGTCTTTTTTCTCCATACATTTCAGGAATTTTGTTATTTATATCTTTAGAAGTTTCTTCTACCAGCCCATCTGTAGTTAAAAATAATTTGTCACCAGATAGAATTTTGAAGTTTTCAAGTTTATGATTTAAAGTCTGGTTATAAAATTTTATATCAATAGCTGTAGAAATAGGTGCACCTGAATTCTGTAACTTTCTTAAAGTTCCATCTTCCCTGATGATTACAGGTGGAACCTGAATGCCGGCATTAATAAATGAAAATTCTCTTTCTTCAATATTCAATAACCCTATCAGAAGACAAACCATATAATCTCTTGAAAATTCTTCCTGGTGATATCTATTAATTATATGTTTTAATAAAGCATCAGGAGATAAATCAATATTATTATTTAATTTACTGGAGATATAATTGTTGATTGTCTCTCTTAAAAATATATTGAGCATTGAACCATCAAGTCCATGTCCACTTACATCTGCAAGATAGATCAAAAGATAATTACCAATTTTTATAGCATTATAAAAATCTCCTCCTAACCTTTCTGCAGGTTGAAAATAAACTTCATATTTGAAGTTATCTATTTCTGGTAATTTTTTTGGCAAAAAGTGTTCATGTAGCTTAATTCCTTTTTTAAATTCTTTATTTAGTTTATTATATAATGATTCAATTTCTTGATTATATTCTTTTAATTTATTCTCATCTTCTTTTCTTTGAGTAATATCACGGAAACTCTGAATCATACCAATTATTTCTCCAGCTTCATTTTTATAAGGCACAACAGTAACAATAAAATATTTAGTTTTATTATTGAATTTAACTTTAATATCTTCTTGAATAGTCTGGCCATTTTCCAATATCTTTTTTATTGAACAATCTTCTGTATTACAATTTTCAGTACAAAAAACTTCGTAACATTTTAAATCATTTTTCTTAAAGCCTTCCCTGTTTTTATAAGATTCACTTAATAATTTATATTTTTCATTTGTTTTTATTACATTGTAATTTAAATCTACATACCTGATTGCTTCAGTGGATAAATTTAGAATCTTATCTAGCATATTTTTAGTAGATTTAAGTTCTTTTTGGGCTTTCTTTTTCTCTGTAATATCATGTTTAATTGCAATATATTTAACTGTTTCATCTTTCCAATTTTTTATAGGTGAAATTGAAGTTTCTTCCCAAAAAAACTCTCCATCTTTTTTGCGATTATAAATTTCACCATGCCACTTTTCTCCTGAAGAAACAGTCTCCCAGAGATCAGTATAAAAATTATCTGTATGATATCCTGACTTTAATACCCTTGGATTTCTACCAATAATTTCTTCAGGCTTATAACCAGTAAGTTCAATAAAACCTGGATTTACATATTCAATTTCTCCACTGGTATCAGTTATTAAAATTGTTTCTGGACTCTGCTCAATTGTTTGATTTAATTTTAGGGCTTCGTTTTTATAATTAAATAGTGATAGATAATTTTTAATCTTTCTTACAATCAATTCAATACTAAATGATTTATAAATCAAATCTATAGCTCCTAAATTTAAGCATTCAATGCCTTTATCCTGGTTTGCATAATCAGCAATAAATATTAATGGTATATCTTTAATACTGTTAATTTCATTAATTTTTTCGCACAGGGAAAGACTGTCAATATCAGGTAAATTTAAATCTGCTAATATTAAATCTGGATTAATTCTTTTTGTTAAGGAAACAGCTTCTCGTCCTGATTTTGCGCTGATAATTAAATATTCGTCCCCCATTAATTCCTTTATGCTATGATATAAAGTTTTTTCTGCATCAACTATTAAAATAGTAACTATATTTTTCCCCATTGTATAACCCCTTAAAAACTAAAATTAATTAAATGAAAAATTGAATGAAAATAAGTTAATTTCTTGAATCTAAAAGAAAGCTAATAATAAGATTATTCACTTCTTCTGATGCTGTAACCATAGGCATATGATGATTATCTGCAATAATTTCAAGATTGGAGTTAAGAAGTTGATCATCAAGTTTTCTAGCATCATCAACTGAAACCCAACTATCATCTGCCCCCCAGATTAATAAAATATTAGTTTCTAGCTGATCAAGATTATCTAGTTCATCAGAACTGCTTCTTACTAAATCAATCCAGGCCCTGGCAGTTCCTTCAATTTCCAGGGGCTCCAGATATTTTGACAGTTCTTCTTCAGAAACTTCTCTGCCATAAGCAGATTTTAAAGCTCGATTAATAGCAAAGGGCTGATGTATAATATTCCGAATAGCAAATTCAAATAAATGATTGAAAGGAGTCTGTTCAATTAAATTACCAAATAAATTAGGTGGAGAATTAAAGACTGCTCCAGCAACAAAGACTAATGCCTCAACATCCTCATTTCTATTAAATGTCATTTCAGCAATAGGTTTGGCCCCCATAGAATGACCTACTAAAATCCAGGGGGTGTTGTCATTAAATAATTCAGAATCTAAATAATCCAGGAGACCCCATAGCCAGTCTGCTCTATTTTTTGCAGTATGATCCAGACCTGGCTGCCTATCACTAAAACCAAAGGCAGGAAGGTCTACTGTGATTACAGTAAAACCGTTTTCACTTAATGGTCCAGTATTTTCACGCCAGCAATAGGTTGAACCCCCCATGCCATGGACCATTAAAATCTTTCCTAGTGATTGATCTGTTCTAGCTTTATCAATTCTGTAATGCAAACTTATTCCATCTACTTCAATAAAGTGACTATTATCAAAAGGAGTTTTATTTTCAACTGAATAAGCTTTTGTAATTTGACTACTTAAAACCAGGACCACTATTATTATAATAATCATAAAAATTGAAATTACATGTCTTTTACACGGGATTTTAATAATCAAGCTAATCACCCCAGAATAATACTAGTTTTAAATCTATAATAATTATTATATCATAAAAAATAATCCTTTGAATATTAAATAATTCAAAGGAATAGAGCTGCAGGATTAGAACTGCTTTATATTTAGCAGTATTTTATCTGAATTAGATTTATGACCAGGTTTTAGTCCCCTCAAATTCTAAGATTAATTCAGATATATAATTATAAATTTTATTATACAGCTTTAAAATTCTCTTCATTTTAATCACCTCAAAAAATATTAACCACGGCATCAAAAATTGCCGTGGTTTAAAGTATGCAACCTGGCAATCTTTATAAAAGACCCATAGCTTTGCGTCCCTGCCTCGCAGCAGGTTTGCCCAGTTATTTAATTTTATATTATTTGCTACTAAAGAACTAATTCTAGATAGAATCAAAAACTCCTGCAAAAACTTCAAACTTTTTTAGTTAATTTAATAATAAATTATATAAATCTTTGCCAGCTACATTTTTGAATTTACCAGATTCAAGATGCCAGTATTGAGCATTATCAGTATAATCATTTATATGCCTGACCAGATGAGGATGACATGTTAATACAAATATCTGATGGCTGTTACCTAACCTGGATAGAATCTGAACTGTGTTTATTAAATGGCTTCTATCAAAATTAACCAGAGAATCATCAAGAATTACCGGTAAAGCTGACTTAATTTCTTTAATTCTGCTTAAGCGAACAGCAAGAAATAACTGCTCCTTTGTTCCTCTACTTAAAATATTTACAGTCTCCTGCTCTCTTCCACTGGCAAGTCTGGTCTTAAAGTCATTTTCTTTAAGGTCGGCTGGAGGATTTATTTCCTGATATTCACCGGCAGTCATCTCTGATAATAGATCTGCTGCTGGCTGTAATAGTTCCTCTCTGGCTCTCTTGATTACACGGGCTTGAACTTCTTTAAATATAAAAGAAGCTGTTCTATTAATTGCATATCTTTCTGCAAGCTTTTTTAATTTACTCTGATTATTGTCAATCGTAGCATGGGCCTCTTCTATTTTAGCTGGTGAGGCCAGCTCTTTTTTTGTATCCTTTAAGCTCTGAAGCCTGTCTTCTTTCATCTTTTTATTCTTTGCAATTAAATCAAGTTCTTCCTTTAAATTTTTATAAACAGTTTCGACTTCTTCAATGGAGGTAAAAGAGTTATAATGTCTCTGAAAAAGTTCAATTAAAGTGTCGGTTTCATTTGCAAGTGGTGAATCTATAAAAGAATCTTTAATATGATCAGCTGAACTAATTTTAGCTACTAACTGGTTGGTTAACTGGTCTAGCTGATTTTGTTTTTCCCGATATTCCAGAAACTTATTGGATTTTTTAATAAAATCCTGCAAAAATTCTACAGGATCTCTATCTGATGAAAAATCTGAAAACTTATCACTTATATCAGATTTAGCTGTTTCTCTACCCTGCCAGGCATCATTAAGATTTCGAGCATAATTAAGATACTCTAAAGCTTTATCCAGTGCTGAAAATAATTCTTCTGACCTTAAAATAAGCCTGTCCTCTGCTGGCAGGATTAATGCTGAATCAGTTAGCTTTGAATTAAGTTGAACCAGTAAGTTTCTCAATTCGTCTAATTCCCTGACGATTTTTTCTTTCTTATTTTGAATCTCTTCTCTGGTATTTAGCCATCTATCATAACTATTATTAATATCTCTTAAACCATTAAAATAATCCTTAATAAGCTCAGGACTTGCAGAGTTTTCTAAACCTAAAATTTCCTGATAATGGTTTAATTCTTTTTCAGCAGAATTCTTTTTGGCTTTTATAGCTTCAATCTCATCTTCAAGCAAAGAAAGCTTATGTTGTATATCTTCAAGCTCTTTATCAAGGTTTTCTTTTTTATCCTGTAGAACTATTTCTTTCTGATGTTTACCATGATAATATAAATAACTTAATAATAATCCACCACCACCAATGACTATAGCAGCAATAATATTAAAAAAAGCAGAAGAAGCTCCAGCTCCAATTGAGATAAAACCGATTAATAAGGAGTTTTTAAATATTCTTTCTGGATTGCCATCTTTTATACTTGAAAGTTCTTCATTTAACCTGGTAAGCCTGCTTTCTAAATCATGTTTCTCATCAAGACTGGTTTCTAAATTATCTCTACAGGCTTTAAAATCAGCTATATTGTTAAGTAATTTCCTCCGCTCAATCTGGTCGTTTCTAATAGATAAGATACTATTAAAATCTTCCTCCCATTCCTGATTAAACTCTACTGCTTCAGCTTTAATATTCTTTAGCTCATTTTGATTTCTCTCTTTTTGTTGAATGAAATTATCAATTTTTTCTTTAAGCCCTGAAATATTTTTTTGATAATTTTCTAAATCTGAACTTTTATTTAATAAGCTGTTTTTTATTGTTTCAGGATTTTGAGAGCTAACTCTACTTTTAAATATACTCTTTTCTTGCTGATATTTTTCATTTTTTGATATAAAATCATCCAGTAGATTTCTTGCAGTTGATTTCTTATTCTCACTATATTTTGCCTGATTAAGCTCTGCGCCTGAATGGTTTTCCAGCTGCTGCCTTAAGTTCAGTATTTTTGAAAATTCATGATAATTGTTCTTTAAGAGATCTATTCTGATTCGTTTCTTTTCTAAACTACTTAAATCATTATTCAAGTCATCTATTGTATCTTTAAGATTATCAATCTCTTCTTCAGTTTTGATATACTTTTTTACCTGCTTTAAAGCTTCATTCTTTTTCTTTTCTGCCTCTGCAATGTTTTCCTGGTAGGGTTTAAATTCTCCAACACTGGCCCGGCCAGTTGTTCTCCCAATATTATAAGCTTTATTATCAAAATGACTAATTGCCTGGGGTAATTCAACTATCTTAGAAAGTCCTGCCCCTAATAAAATAGATTGGAGTCTATCTTTATCACCTTTGCCTGAAAGTCCGGCAGGCTCTTTAGTTAATTCATCAAGGCTTATTGTAAAAATTTGATGATATGTAAAGCGATCAAGATTGTTATAAAGCTGGCCAGGAGTTTCTGGTCCTGATTCTGGCCCCTGATTATTTAAAGATATTAAAACAGGATCGGCATAACCTTTAAGTTTCAACTGATACTCTAAATTATCTTCAGTTTCAATATCAGCCTCTATATCATACTTATCCGCCGGTGCTGGTAATTTATCAGTATTAGGAATACCATAACCTAAATAACGAAGGATATGCATGAATGTCGTCTTACCAGAGCGGTTTGGGCCTCCAATTACCACTATATTTGGGGATAAAGCTTCAAGTTTCTGATTATTATAGATTCCAAAATCATTAAGATGTAAATTTTTTAATCTCAAATATCATCACCTCCAGCAAATAAATAAGCAATAATCTTATTCCGAGCTGCTTCTATAATTTCCTGCTTGGTTTCTGGATCAGGATAAAAACTGTCATTATCTCTGTTCTCATGATCTTCATCACCTTCCCAGATAGATCCCCATTCTCTTAATAATTTAGCTTCTAGATCTGGATTATTAGAAACCTCTTTAAAGATTTTATCTATCTCCTTATAAATTTCATTTTCCTTAAATTCTTCCAGATCAGGAAGTTCTTCAGAAGTTCTTATCTGAACAGAATGGGTCCAGACAAAAGGATAATTACCAGGGGAGGCCAGATTTCTATTGAGAAAATCCCTTAAATCTTCCTCGGCTTCATCCTGATTACTTGAAATCCGTTCATGGAGTGGTCCATGGCCTGTAATAACCCAGCGAATAATAACGCCCTTAACTGGAGCTTTACCATCAATAAAAACATTTTCTCTATCAATACCATGAAAATCTATTTCATCAGTGAAATTATTGTCCTGTTGCTTCTCTGCTTTTTCAAGTAAAAGCTCCTGGAGATCTGATAGAGTTTTTAACCTCTCATCCATTTCTGTAATATTAAATTCAATTTTTTTATAGATCACAGGAGAAGTTGGTATAAAATTAATTTGTGGTATCTTTTCAGGATTTTGAATTGGTACTTCAACAATAAAACAACCCTTTACTCCAACCTCTGAAATATTATGGCCCTGGGGAGTTCCAGAGTAAACAAGAGCAGGTGATGAACTATTTAAGACAAGTGGCTGATGAATATGACCTAAAGCCCAATAATGTATGTCATCTTTCTCTAATAGATCTGATTGAGAGATAGGAACATAACGACGGTTATCCGGGTTCAGTTGAGTATGAATCAAACCAAGATTAAAATGATTTTTATCAGGAACAGTATAATAGGTATACATCTTTCTTGACTCAAAATTGCTTCTATAGGACTGACCAATAATTCTGGCTAAAGTATTTCCACTATCATTTTTATGATTATTTATTTCAACTTCTTCACTTGGATAGAAATAAACATTTTCAGGATAATCAAATGGCTCTAGTTCTTTACCTCCTGGATCATGATTACCTGAAATAATGTAAACTGGAATATTATATTCTTTTAAACGCCTGCATTCTTCTAAAAAATTACGGCTGGCTTTCACTGAACGGGCCTCAGAATCATAGAGATCACCTGAAATTACTACAAAATCAAGTCTTCTATTAATAGCCTGGTCAAAAATATTCTTTAAAGCATTATAACTGGCATTATTAAAAAGCTCATTAAGATGATCAGGTGCCTGGCTGGCTGATTTTAAGGGGCGACCAAGGTGAATATCTGCTGTATGAAGAAATTTTATAGTATCTTTCATTTTTTATACCTCCAGTATTATATTCTATTATAACATAAGCTTAATAAAATACTGAAATGATGATTACATTAAGAAACCCACCTTATTTATAGGGTGAGCTCCTGTTTGAATTATTGCTAACTATTTAGTTCCATATCTCTTTCAATCTCCTCAGCAAATTTACTGATATTATCATACTTGATATTGGACTCACTTTCCTCAACTCCGGCAGCTTTTTTAAGCATAGTTCTCTGAATAAAGCCAACCTTCTTTAAATCATATTCATAACCAAAATAACCCTTAACTTGAGCCTTTTCAATCAACTTATCTGGAAAAGAATTTGCCAGCTGTTCCATATCCTTTTCTTCACTTCCACAACAGATAAACAATCCAAGTTTCTTTACATTTAAAAGCTTTTCTTGATTGGATTCACAAAACTTCCTGACTGATTTCTGGATTTTCCCTATATAGATTGAGCCACCGATAATTATCCTATCAAAATCTTCAATTCTGGTTTTAGAAGCCGATTTATCTTCTAGATTTAGGATTACAATATCTCCAGTTAACTCTTCAGCCAATTTTTCAACAGCCTTTTTTGCTGTTCCATGCTTTGATGCATAAGCAATTAATGTTTTCATCATGCATTTTCCTTTCCCAAACTCTTTTTATATTTTTAGATACACAAACTCTACTTGCAATAAGAAATTTATCTATAAGGTTTTTGATAAAAATCAGTAACTGAATTAGTATAATACATATTATTAATAGGATAATTGCGCTGGAAAACCTCAGGTTCCTTTGCTCCAACAGGAACTAACATTAATTTCTGAGGTGAACTATCATTTACATAACGATTATCCAGATTTGTATCAAAATAATAAAGATAATCTCCTATCCAGTTGAAATATCGAACCATTTTTCTATTATTAAAACCTGGAATTTCTATCTCATTTCTATTATCTACTAATGCCTGCTGAAATTCTACAGCATTTAAAGGAATATCATTTATAACAGGAATTGCATTCCACTGGGGATCAATAAATACCCATTTATCAAACTCACTAGAATAGGTTTCAGTTACAACATGACCTGCCCCGGACTTTATTGTTTCAACATCCTTCATTTTTAAGGCCAACACTCTGGAAGGAAAATCTAAAGCATTCAAACTCCCGGTTAAAACAATTGCATATTCAACACAGCGAAAATTTCTATTTTGACTAATAGCTTCTCTATAAATTGAGAGAGGATCATTCTGCTCTGGCTGATTATTACCATCATGAGACCAGAGATTATGAGTCCAATCAGTTACCGCCAGAATCTTGCTTAAATCAGAATCTTGATCTAAAATTATTTCATCCAGACCAAATTTTAAAGATAATCTCTGTAAATATCCGTTATCAGGATCGCTCCATTGAAAATCATAAGCCTGACTTGTCTCCTGCGTAAAGATTAGGCTTTCTATCTCAACTTCTCCAAATGGAATAAACCTGAATCTATTCGCCAGTAAAGCCAGGATAACTAAAATTGCAAATAAAATTATTAATGATTTAATAATTAACTTTTTCATTTAGATTCAACTCCAAATTATTATCTGAACTATTTCTTTTCCATCAAAGATTCTGTATAAATCCTGCCACGATATTTCATAGATCCAGTTAATAGCTGTTCAATCACCTTTCTGCCTTTTTCGCCAAATACTAACGGATTTAACTCTGGATCTGTTCTAAAAATTAGGTCAGCAACCTTTGCTATATCATGCTTTTCCTGGTTAAAATGTTCTAAAATAATTTCAGACATAGTAGATCCCTCCTCATTTTTTAGCAGATATAATAAAACTTAAATTTAGATATTACTAAATATATGATCTCTGATTTCATCAGCCGCTAAAGCACCAGTTACATGTCCCTTATCAAATTTTGCCACCTGACAACTCCCATATGATTCTTTTTGAACATCATATCTGACAATCCTGTCATTACTGGCCAGTAAGGGAAAGACATTGCTATTATCGCAGTCTGCAAACTTATCAGTAAAATCAAGAAGTTTCTTAAGTTGCTCCTTTTCTTCCAGGCTAGTCTCTACAACTCCCCGACTATAAATAGATTCAAACAGAGTATCATAAAAATTTGCTCCTGCCATAATCGGTATATATTTATCAGCAGAATTATAAAATATATGATGAAAATTACTAACATAACCACCTAAACTGGTTCCTGAAATAACAATATCCTGACAATTTTCACCTTTAAGATATAATATTAAAGCTTCAATTAAACTTACTGAAGTGGCAGTCATGCCTAAAAAATTATCCAGTGTCACAATATTTTCGCTATATTCTTTCCTGGAACTATGAAAAGGAGCCCTAATTAGAATTAAATTAGCCTCTATCTCCTGCTTGGTATAGGGAAATATTTTCTTGAATCCAAAATCAAATGGAGTCTCTGAAGCCCCATGATGATAAATAATCGTAATAAATTCTTTTCCTTTCCACTGAGCTATCCTAAATAAAGCATCAAGCTCACCTGCCAGCGTACTGGCCTGCACCTGATGATCTCCTTCCCAATTGTCTGATGATAGCTTTGGTAATTTAACTTCCAGAGAATCCAGATGCTCCTCTAAAGGCCTGCCAGATAAATCTTCTCGAAAATACTTTTTAATAAATAGCGATCCAAGTGAGATTGAAGCTGTATCTATCAATCCATGTATATCCATTGTAATAACCCCCTACTCACTTAATTTTTTCTGTATTCTTATTCTCCCAAAAAGATGAACTCTCTAAACTTGCTAAATTTACTTTCTGCTTATAATAATAATATTTTGGCCAGGAACGAAATATTGATTTCTTGCCAAACATTAGCTTTGTAAACAGAGAATCAGGAATTGGCGCCCAGCCATCACCCATATTCATTTTAATTTCAACTATCTCCCCTTCTCTTTCAAGAGAATATTTACCAGAAACTGTACCCATATCTGGATCAGGTTTGATCTCAACCACTCCATTATAAACCTTCCCAACATTAAGATTTCGAATATCTGGAAACCCTGGATTAAACTCCACTAAAAAACGATGTGCTTCTGACTGGTGTTCCATCTTCTCTAGACTACCATCTAAAGAAAAAATCAATTTATTATCATTAATAGTAAGTGAATCATTAATTAGTTCATATTCATCAAGAACTTTCTTGCCGGAACTGGCAAATTCAATAATCTGACAATCAAGGCTATAACGGGTATAATAACGCCACTGAAAGTCTTTAGGAATCTTATAAGGAAAAGTATCTATTTTATGGGATTTGCCGCCGATTGTAAGTCTTATTTCAGTTTTATTTTTCCTCACAAAATCAAAATCATACATGAAAAATATTGGCAGATAAGAAGGATTTTCTGTACTTGAGCCCACAGGTGCTAAAAGATTTAAACCAGAACTCTTCATTTTCGTCTTTTCTATTATTTCTAGCGATATTTCTCTATCATATTTATCAATAAACTGAAATGATAAAAACAAACATCCACTATCCTTTTCAAAAACAGTCTTCTCCATCTCTACCTGCAGTTGCTCTTTCAATCCTTTACCAGCCACATCAAAACTTGCTTGATTATCAACCTTTAAATTCAAATCATCATATACATCTATATAACCATCATTTCTATAAGCAATAATGCTAAAACCTTCTCCGGTATCACTGCTGGAAAAATATTGAGGCTCTAAAGCAATATATTTACTATCTGGATCATTCTCAAAATTAATTAATACAATTTTTTGTATAGGACTGTAATTAAAGCCAAAGGGTAGAATGACAGATTTTCTCTCAGCTATTTTATCAGTTGAATTTATGATATTGATCACATCCTAATTATTTTTAGTCATCCCCTGAAAAAATGTTAAAGATAATTAAAACTAAAGGAGATTCAAATAATACATAACCCAGATAAATCCTAAACCAGCCAGAGTATAAATAGTATAACTTAAACGTCTATATAAACTCTTATTTCCCTTCACCCAACTCCACAGGGTAAATATAAGAGTTAGCCCAACCAACCCTGTAATAAGATAGGGCAAGATATAAATGATTTCTCCAAAATCACCAATATCACCGAAGAAAATATCAGGCACACCATATGCCGGGTTAATACTGCTAAACATATTTACAGTCCCTGCAATAAAAACAACAATACTAATACTCGCCAGCAAGATTAGAACACCAGTAAGGCCTCTTTTATCAACTCGACTTAACTTTTCTCTAAAAACCTTATCAACTAAAAAACATCTAATGCTAGTTATTATCATCCAGATAGATAAAAGTAAGATTAAAACTGTTATTCCTCCTAAAAAGATTCTAGATTCATACCATTCTACCTTCTGAAAAACTCCTGGCCCCCCTGTTATCATTAAAATACCGAATTCTTCATCTTCAATAAAAGCAACTTGATCGATGAATTGTCCACCATGATGATTTCGGTTTTGAAAAAGCCCTGTTTCAATTTTTCCTAGCTGTAAACTATCACCATAAATATTAAGTCTTAAAAATCCTTCTTCTGAAGCTTCCACATTTGCCCTCTGGAAAAGATTAATAATCATCTCTTCGCTATTAAAGTTACTCCGGGTTGGATGATACTCGCCGATATAAGCCTCATTAATTTCATTACTGGTTTCAACTGATAATCCATTTAGCTCCTCTGGAAAATATTGATTCATAAAACTTTTAAAAAAGTTATTCATCTGCATCTGCATTGGATCACCGCCACTATAGGAAACAAAGAGCCCAAGTTCATGTTCTGGCAGGAGATAGAGTCCACTATAAAAAAGGGTAGTTGCCCCGGTATGAGCAATAACCTGCTCACCATTGATTCTATCTCTGGCAAACCCTAGAGCCATTCCCTCAATTTCAGGATGATGGCTAAAATTATAATTATGCATTTCTAAAGCTGTCTCTTCTTGCAGAATCTGGTTATTTTCAAAGCTGCCTAGTTGCAGGTGAGCAAGCATGAAATTGGCTATATCATTAGCTGTTGTGCTCATAGCCCCGGCAGCATTATTTGATATATATTCAAAGTCTCCCTGGTGATATTGTCCACCAGCATATTTATAGGCCCTGGCCAGATCCTCACTTAAATGATCAGGTAATGGCTGACGGAAAGTACTATTATCCATATACAGAGGTTGAAAAATATTTTCTTCCACATAGTCTTCAAAATCCATACCTGAAACTAATTCAATTATATAACCAGCCAGTCCGGTGGCATAATTTGAATAAGCCATAACATCCCCTGCTGGAAATACTCTAGCTGGCAGATATCTCTTTAAATACTGCTCAAGAGTGAGCATATCATCCGCTAAAAGCACAAATAACCCTTCTCCTACATCTTCAAAACCTGGAGTATGGGTCATTATATTTCTTAATGTGATTGGCTGATCACCAGGAATAGTAAAATCAAGATAGTTATTAATATCTGCATCTAAATCAAGCTCGCCCTCTTCTACTAACTGCATCACTGCTGTCCAGGTGAAAAGCTTAGAAACTGAACCTGGTCGAAAAAGTGTAACTTCTGGATTAACAGGAATCCCTGCTTCTAAATCACTATAACCATAGCCTTTAGAAAATAAAAGCTCGCCTTCATTGACTATCGAAACGACTGCTCCAGATATTCTATTCTGATTAATCTGGGCACTAATAACACCATCTATAAAAGTCTCAACTTCTAATGGATCCAGCTCAATTGCCAGGATCTGGATTGAGAAAAAGACTCCGCAAAGCAGAAAAATTAATATTGACAATACCATAATAAATTTAGTCTTTCTTTTAATATTCAACGTACTTGCCCCTCTCAAATTATTAAAAATTTTACTCAATCCAGCTTAAACTTTAAAATCCAATTTCTCTCGCTTACAAATCCGCATAATAGTATCTTTACCAGTAATCAATGCTGTAGGCAACCCTCCAGGAGGCTGCAGCCACTGACCACTAAGCCACATATTATCCAGACCCTTAATATTTCCAGTATGATTCAACTCTTTCCCCTGTATCGTTGGCCAAAAACCCATAAAAGCACCTTTATAAGCATTACAATACCTCTGATAAGTCTGGGGAGTAGCCACATCTAGAACTTCTAGTTTATCTTTCATATCAGGAAAACGGTTTTCCATTGCAGAAATTATAGCCACTCCAATTCTGTTTTTCTCCTGGAGCCAGTCAAGTTCCCTGTAAAAATGAACAGTCGTATCTCCATACTCAACTGCCAAAAAACTTTCAGGGTGATAAATCTCAACTCCATCCAGTGCCCCGACTCTATCCCAGAGCTTTCGGAGGCCTGTCCCCTCTTTAGTACCTACCAGCCAGTGAATACAGCCATCAATATGATAACCATTACGTTCCCAGCCAGTACATTCACCACCAATAGTATGGTTCTTCTCTAATATCAGGCTTTCAAAACCATTCAACCTGGCAAAAATTCCTGCTGAAAACCCGGCAATCCCGCCCACAATGATTACAATTTTTTTCATAATTAATCTTGCTTCTTTATAAAACAGTTTTAATATTTTTTATGATTATTTAAAGTATAAAACCTGCAATTATTGAAACCCCAACAGCAACAACATTACTCATGCTATGCATTATCATTGGATAAATCATACTCTTTGAGCGCTCATAACAAATCCCGTATGCAATCCCAAGAACTGCAGCATATACCAGTTGGAAAGGATCATAGGTCATTGAAAACGGAAAGAAGCTAAAACCAATATGGGCCAGTGCAAAAACAATAGCAGCAATGACATTTGCATTGCTTATTTTTCCATTAAAAAAATCCCCTCTGATATAAAGGGAAAGCATTGTAATCGCAAAGGCCCGAAAGATCAACTCTTCAGATGGCCCTGACAAGAAAAACTGAAATCCAAGCTGGCCAAAAACATTTCTTATTGTTAAAGGATAGGGAAAAGCCCTAAAAGTTCCTGCCAGAAAAACAATGATTAGTGAAATTATTATATAAGTGCTAAATATTATTGCAAAAAGACGGACAAAAAATAAACCTGCCTTTTTATCGCCTAAAGTAAAACCAAACTTATAATCCTTAACTCTGGCAAGGATTAGCATAACTACAAGAAAAAATAAAGCCTGGGCTATATGATGAACAGAAATCCAGGCAAAAGCGCCATCAGGATCAATACCTGCATAGCTAAACTGGTCAGCAAACAAACCTGCCATCCTGGGAACCCCTAAAAGAATAAATGATAAAAATAAAACCCAGCCTAATTTTATAATAATATTTTTCATTTTAATCAAGCCTTTTTATTATAATTTAGAACTTTATAAAATTCTAACCAGCATAGTTATTTAGTTTTTCTAAAAGGTCAGTCCGACTATTTAACACTGTAATACTTACTAAGCTTATCAATCGAAGGAATATCAACTTTATTTCTATCTATATTGGTCATTAGTTCTCTATAAATATACTCCATCTCATCCCTTGCATCTCTAGGATGGCCTTCAACACTTGATTTAGCAAATTCTTTCCGCATCATCCAGCCAATTAGAGCTACCATTAAAAAGTTTGGAATATACTTAAAAACTTTAATCACTTTAGGACTTGGCGGTATACCTGAGAGTTCAAGAGCTTTAATAGCTTCTTTGGTTGCCTTCGTTGCATCATATAATAATTCCTTATCATTACCCAGTTTTTTCATATCAATACCTGAGGCATATATAGCTGGAACAAAGCCTGACATCAGCATTGCTGCATGATACTTTAACCAGTAAACCATATCAGTCCGAATCTCAACTTTGTAACCTCGCATCTTTCTTAATAATCCGGCTACAGCTTCAGTTCTTGGCCTGATTTTCCCATCAACTTCTCCAATCGGTATTTTATACTGTTTTTTCTCATCAATTTTAAGCACAACAACTTTAGGGTCCTCCCTGTGACCACCAGGATAAGGAAAACCTAGCATCACCCTATCTTTACCTAAAGCAGCAATTAATTCTTCAGGCCCGGCAGCATTATTCCCCATAAATAAATAGGTCGGTACATTCTTATTTTTAGCAAGGTCTGGAATTATCAAATCAGCGTGGTTCTTCCTCATTGCTATTATTACCAGGTCATAATAGTCATCAGAATTAAAGGAATCGACAACTTTAACTTTCTCGACTTCTTCTATCTCTGTGCCCTCAATATTAATGATAGCTCCATATTCTTTAAGGTCTTCTAATCTCTTGCCCCTGGCCAGAAGAGTAACATCTTCATCGGCTTCATTGAGCCTTGCAGCCATTAAAGTTCCTAGCGGTCCTGCCCCAAAAATTAAAGTCTTCATCATCTCACTCCTTTTGAGATATTTTTCAAGAAATAGATATTTTAAAAAATTATCAGGCTCACAAGCAGCCCAAATAAAGAACTATAAATAATCATCTCAAACTGAAACTTAAAGAACATTGTTTTATTTAAATAACGTTCCTTTAAATATACAAAGCCTTCAATGTTATCAGAGCAGGGGGCAGCACAGGCAATATGGGTAAAGATAAAGACCAATCCAAAAAAGAATAAAAAACTCATGCCAAAACTAAGCTCCCCGAGGGGAATGATAATTGGATATAAGATAAAGGACATTAATAATCCCCGCAATAATTGAGCTGGAAGAAACCACTTGCCAACATGGCTCTTTTCTTTAGGATTTGACATATCCCGGACATAATCCATTAACCGATCCTTACTCTCATAAATATCCTTACTGATCTTGAGAGCCAGGGCTCCTGCAAAAATATAAGAAAAAGTGTGAATTAACACAAACCAGATACTGAGTCTAAAATATTCCATTTTATCCCTCCCCTTATTCTCCCCGCCAATCAAATAAAAAAATTCTAACTTGCCAGTAAATCTATACTTTGCAGAAACGACTTTAAAACCATATTAAATTTTTCTGGATTATCCTGATTTGCAATATGATGAGCATCTTCAATTTCCACTAAGTCTGATCTGTCATGACTATTATGCCACTTTACAGAAAGCTTCTTAATAAAGTTAAGGTCATGATCTCCATAGAGAATTAATAGATCATGGTCCAGAGGTTTTGAAAGACCATCAGACATGTCATTAAACATCTCCAGAGTTAAATGCTTTATTAAATTTTTACCATTGGCTGAAGTTATTTCTTGCAAATACTCCTGAGTCCTAGGTTTAAGGGCTTTATGGAGGGCAAATTTTTTGTAAAGAAAGTTTTCTGGCACTAAAAGCATTGTTAAAGACGTAAATGGCTTAAATGCCTTAATAATTGCTGGGTATCCTGGATATAGAGAACCTCCACCTAAATGGACTGAGGCAATTACTCTATCAGGATCCTGTTCAGCTATTCTCTGTACAACAAAGCTCCCTAGCGACTGACCAACCATCACTGCTCTCTCAATTTCAAGGGAATCCAGTAGATTAATAATTGACTTTGCAGAAGTCCCTGAAAATTTATTGTATTCATCAATATTTGATGATTTTCCATGACCAGGCAAATCTAAAATAATAACCCGATAGCTGGATTCAAAAGCAGTGGCCTGCTCTAAAAATGTTCTATGATCCATACCCACCCCATGCAAAAATACAATCGCCGGATTATGCTTTTCCCCATAATCCTGATAATATATTTCACTATTATTAGCTCCAAAATACATTATCATCACCCCTATCTTAGATTCAAATCAGGTAGTCACTAAAATTTTGTTATTATAAACACATAAACTCTATTATAAACATGATTATATATGATTATTTGTAATAAGTCAATCTTATATTCTAATTTATTAATTATTTTAATTTTAAAATTAAATATTTAATGTTTATTATCTACATATTCAATCTCATGCTTTTCACACCATTCTATAGCTATTTCCCTATATTTTTGATCTTGGTAGTCATACCATTCATCAGCTATATCATATTGATAGATTTTATCTTTGAACCTACTAAAGGCTCCTCTCCCCTGAATAGCCTTACACATTATATTTCTTAGATTATTATCTTCAATTGAATAGCAAAAGCTTTCCATAATTTCGTAATCATCAATTTCATAGTCTTCTGGTAATTTAATATAATCAAAAGTTGAAAGAATATCTATTGCAGCTTTTATATTTTCTTGCTGCCATTCTGGAAATTTATTAATATCCGGATCTCCTTCTGCTTCCATTAATTCATAATCTGTAATCATAAAAATTGCACCAGTTTTTTTAGAATAATAATATTTAACCTCCCTCATGCTAAGGGTAATTGCTTCTATAACATCTTCTAAATTTACTTTAGCTTTCATATATTATCACCTACTTTTAGTTTTTAATATTAAACTAAACACTTAAGATTAAATTAGAAAAATAAAAGCCGGCATATTGCAGCCGGCAAAAAGGCTTATACAAAGTCCAAAGCTTATTATTGATCTAATCTATTCAACTTTTCTTTTAGCTCAGATAACAGCTTTTTAGCCTGCTTAATCTTCTCCTCTTCAGCAATAACCTCCTGGTATTTTTCTTCCAGCATCGATTTCATATTCTGAAAAGTTTTCTCTTCTTCTTTAATAACCTCAGTTTTACTTAAACCTTCTTCCATCCGCTCATCCAGCTTTCTATCTAGTAGCAGGATGACCTGGATCTCATCAAGGGTAAAGTGGAGACTCTTCAAATAATCAATTTCTTCAGCCTTCTTTAAATCCTGTTCAGTATACCAGCGATTACCGTCCCTTCTTTCAGGCACTAAAAGATCGATCTTATCATAATATCGGAGTGTATCAATACTTAACCCGGTCTTTTCAGCAAAATCACTAATTAGCATCTTAAATCCCCTCCCCAGTAGTTTAACTTAATTATATAGCCTGGAGTTAACTCAATGTCAAGGGGATGTTTATTTGGATATTTATTTTCACTAAAATTATATAAAACAAGGCCTGACCGCCTCCTTACCCTCCGGTTACCACCTCCGTCAAAACTATCTAAGTTATCAATAAATCTAACTAACAAAGCTTTAACGAATCTTATTCTAATACTATCAGAAGATATATAATAATCAAAGGGCCAATATTTGCAATTTTAACAAATAAATTTATTCAAGCTCAACAATTTCAACCCGGCGATTCATAGCCCTGCCGTCTTCAGTCTGATTGCTCATCACCGGTGCTGCCGGGCCAACACCAACTGCTGTTAACTGATCCTGACTGATCCCATAATCATTAATCAGCCGTGCAACTACATCCTCAGCCCTGGCTTCAGATAAATTTAAATTCATATCATAGCTGCCAACATAGTCGGTATGACCAACCACCAGATAGCGCTTACCGCTATTTTCTAATAAAAATTCTGATATCGTAGCAAGCGCCTCTTCAGACTCAGCTTTAACCCTGGACTGACCTGTATCAAAATAAATATCATAAATGGCAACTCTGCCATCAACCAGCAATCCCTCTTGAAGCTGGGCCATTGTCACCATGTCCATTTCCATGCCCTCTAATTCTATAATAACTATTTCAAAATAAGTATCATCGGCCTGCTGGGCAGCCCAGTGGCCTTTACCGGCGGCAACAATCAGATAATTTTCCACCTGCTCAACAGCAACTCTGGAAACAAGGTATTCATCTAAATCCCCAGGAAAACCTCCAAAACTCATAACACCAGTTGCCAGACCTCTATCCTGCCTCAGGGTTTCATAATAATCAGAAAAATCAATATCATCAATCTCAATTGACTGAGGATCTCTGGTCTTAAATAATACCTGGCCATCAATATTTTCAACAGCGGCCTCGTAATTCCTGATAATCTCATAAGGAGAACGGCCTTCAGGAGCCTTCAGCCAGAATCTTCGAATATATCCTTCCACATTATTAACAGTATCTTCCCCTAAAACAACTGGCATCTCTTCAAATCCAAAATTATCAGTATAAATTAAATCACTACCCTCATAAATCGGGACAATTCCTGGTCCATCCTCAGCCATTACCCTCATTGAAACCCCTGTCAATATCAGCCCAACAACCAAAAAAACCACCATCAGCCTATTAAATTTCATGATATCAACCTCCCCATTTTAAGTTATTAAGTAAACAATAATCTCCTGCTAGATTACACCTCCATTATCTATATATTTAAACTTCTCCCTGGATTATAATTATCCTGCAAAGTTTAATAAATATTAAACTTTTTTAAAGCTTTATCTAACAGGAATAACACTATAAAGGCAATTGCAATATTGGTTAAAAAGGCCAGCACCCCGGTTGCCACCATTAAGACCTTCTTATCAGTTAAAATAGCACTCTGGAACATCTGGAACGCTGTAAAAAATAACATCGCCCCTAAAACACCATAGGGAATAACCTCAATAATCTGAGGTGAGGCAAAGAAGAATGCGATTATCAAAAGGATTATACCGGAAATTATATTAGATCCACCGGTTCTAGCTCCAAATCTATACTGGGCAGCCAGTCCCCCTGCACCATGGCACATAGGAAAACCACCTAATGGTGATGAAATCAAGCACATTAAGCCCATACTGATCACCAGCTTATTTTCTGGAACCTCCCGCTCGAAGAGGTCTGTAATTAATAAAGAAGTAGCAAGAACTGCATTTCCCAGAGTTAAAGGGATCTGAGGCAGAGTTCCTGACCAGAAACCTGTCCCAAACTCAGAAATAGCAGGTAGAGTAAGCTCTGGCCAGCTAATCAGTGTAAGGGGCGGCAGACCTGTATGGTAGATTCCAATAATTAATCCCAGGCCAAAGACTATTAATGATGAAATATCAAGAACATTAACAAAAAAGAAGCCTAATATTATTCCAACTGACACTAAACCAATTAGCCAGTCTTCAACCATAAAAGATATCGCTGTCTCAAGTAAGATCAGGGTCAGACCAAGCTGAATTCCCCGGATTAACCATTCAGGTATATGCTCTTTAATTAGATCTATACCACCAAAGATGCCTAAAAGCAGCAGGATAACCCCCATCAAAATACCGGCAGCTGCAATCTCACCAGCAGTTAATGCCCCACCAATTGCCACAGCACCAATTGCCTTCATCGGCTCCACCGGCATCGGCAACTTATAATAGATTCCAGTGGCTATGTAGGCCAGACCAAAAAATAAAAGAATAGAGCTCATATTAATCTCTGTAACTACAGCCACCCCGACAATTATTGGCAACAGAGTCCCATAATCACCTATGGCTCCAGCCATCTCTTCTAAATTAAATCTAAAGTCTCTCTCCATAATACCCTCCTGACTGAATTATAATAACAGAACAAATTATTGCCAATCCTGTAACTCTAATCTCTTCTTAACTCTCAAGCAGCTTTAGAATAAACTCCCTGACTTATCAATTACAATCCTGGCAGCAAGCAGTTTCTTTATCAGCCAGCTCTTCAATCTCAGAGGCCAGCAATTTCAAATTATCCCTTTTAACACTATAGTGGACATAATAACCCCGCTTTTCCCCGATTACTAAATCAGCCTCCCTGAGGATCTTTAAATGCTGGGATACTGCAGATTCAGAGATATCATTCTTTTCCGCCAGGGCACTGACACAATAATTTTTAGTCAATAGAGATTCCAGTAATTCCAGCCTGGTCTTATCGGCAATCGCCTTTAATTTATTTATAACAGCTTCATCCATCTTTTTGTTTAATAGAGAAATTCATACTGATAATGATCTCTATTAAACTCTCCCCCCCTATTGTGATATTTTAAATTATAAAACAGTAAATAATTCATCCAACAAATGATTTATACAACTATTTCTTAAACTATAAATGAAGAATGTCTAATAATCATTTGTAATAATATGCTCTACACCTCTAGAATCAAAAGTATCAATTTTATCCTTAAAGAATGTTGGAAATGCCTTATAATTTTCTAGATTGTCAATTGGAATCCAATGCATATACTCTTTAATACCTAATGATGAATAACTATTACTTTTAAGCTTCTGTGAGCCTTTAGATTTCATCAAAAAATAAAAAGCAATCTCATGACATTTATATCCCTCAAAGCTACCAGTACCATCAAAAAAATTTTCATGAATAAAAGCTAATCTGTCTATTTCATATGGTACTCCAGTTTCTTCTAACACTTCTCTTCTAACAGCATCTTCAGCCTTCTCACCTATATGAACAGCACCACCTATAGAATAATAATAATCATCTACTTCATTTTTAGCAAATAATAAACAATCATCCTCAATAATAATTGCCGCTGCTCTGTATCTAAACCAGTCATTTTCTTTTGTGAATCCACAATCATTGTCCATAAAGATTCCTCCTAATCATTTAAGATGCTTTTGTAATAATATCTTTGTTATATGTTAACTTACTCTATCATCACTTAATTTATAGGAAGCGACCATCATCTTTCTTATCAGGGAGTTTATCAACATTGTCCTCAAGCCAGCCAATCCTGACATTTTCCCTGCTATCAAACTCTGGAACATAGGGCTTAATATCCAGTAATGGTGTGCCGTCAACTATATCAACATCTTTGATATATAAAATATTTCCTTCTATCTTTTCTAGCCTGACAACAGAGAGTCCAATCGAATTAGGCCGGCTAGGAGCTCTAATTGCAAAGATCCCATGCTCTTTATCTTCCATAAAAGGCTTACGTCTTAATGAACATTCACCGGCTAAATGGCAGTGATATAATAATATCAGATGGGAAAAACCATCAAGACTCTTTAACCCATCTTCATACTCCGGCAATAATTCAATCCTGCCCTCTATCCCCTCTGCACCTGTTGGCTGGATTGGAGTCCCCTCAGGCTTTTCAAACTCTGATCTAATCTTACCGATCGGCCGAAAAGTAATCTCTTCCATTTTTATTGCCTCCTGTCTATTTCTAAGTTTATCACGTGTAAATTTATCAATTAATTTACTTTAGCAAAAACTTAATTAAATTATAACATCTTAATTTAGTTTGTCAAACTTTAATTACAAGCAAAAAAATGTTAAACTGATAATTAATTCAATCACTAAATTTTGGAGGGGATTACTTTGGCCCACCGGACATCCCGTAATGGCTATGAAAATCTCGTTGAAAGATTAAATGAATTTCCACAGGGTGCAACACCTTCTGATACTTTATATCAAATATTAAAAATGCTATTTTCAGAAAAAGAAGCTGAACTTGTCTCTAAATTACCGATAAGACCCTTTACTATCAAAAGAGCTCAGAAGGCCTGGGATCTTAACCAAAAAGAAGCCAGAGAAATCCTGGATGAACTGGCCAGCCGGGCTATCCTGCTTGATGTTGAAAAGGATGGGGAGCATGTCTATATCCTGCCTCCACCAATGGCCGGATTTTTCGAGTTTTCTATGATGCGCCTGCGAGGAGATATAGATCAAAAGGTCCTGGCTGATCTCTTCTATCAATATATGAACCAGGAAGAAGATTTTATCAAAGATTTATTTACTGAAGGCGAGACCCAGTTAGGCAGAGTCTTTGTCAATGAATCTGTTCTTACTAATGATCATGCCCTTTATGTCCTGGATTATGAACGGGCCAGTGAAGTTATTAAGAATGCTTCACATATTGGAGTAGGACTCTGCTATTGCCGCCATAAAATGGAACATAAAGGTCAGGCCTGTGACGCTCCAATGGATATCTGCATGACCTTTAATAACGTTGCCGAATCTCTGATTAAAAATGATTATGCAAGAGAAGTTGATGCAGCTGAATGCCTGGAGCTTTTAGATAAAGCCCGAGAGCATAATCTGGTCCAGTTCGGTGAAAATGTTCAAAATGAAGTAAGCTTTATCTGTAACTGTTGCAGCTGTTGCTGTGAGGCCATGATAGCAGCCCAAAAATTTGGAATGCTAGAGCCTATCCATACAACTAATTTCTTGCCAGAAATTAATGAGACTAATTGCGTCGGCTGCGAAGAATGTATAGAAGTCTGTGCCGTAGATGCCCTCACTTTAGAAGATGATGTTGCTCACTTAAATGAAGATATCTGCCTGGGATGTGGCAATTGCAAGCAGGTCTGCCCTGCTAATAGTATTAGTCTCAAAAGACGGGAAGAAAGAGTTATAACCCCTGTAGATTCAGTACATAAAACTGTGATGATGGCCATAGAACGAGGCCAACTTCAGAATCTGATCTTTGATAATCAGGCCCTGAAAAGTCACCGGATAATGGCCGCCATCCTGGGTGCTATCATAAAACTTCCACCTTTAAAACAGATTTTGGCCCAGGAGCAGATCAAATCTAAATATTTAGGCAACCTGATTAATAAATTCAATTAAAATTAAGTAGTATAATAATATAAACAAATTATAAATGTCAAAGCCGGCCATATCAATCCTGGCCGGCTTCTGCTTTCTATCAGAAAAATTATAATGAGTATTTAGTTTATATTAATTAAAAACCCTCATAAGCATTCTTGAATATACCAACAACATCCTCTAATGAGGCCTGTCTTGGATTAGTCGCACTACTTGCATCAGCCAGAGCATTTTTAGCAAGAGTTTCAAAATCAGAAGGATCTACATCATCTAATTCTTTAAGGCTTCCTGGAATTCCAATGTCAGCAGATAAGTCAGCTATAGCTTTAATACCTAAATCTGCTGCTTCCATAAGTGTTAATCCTTCAGTATTTTCACCTAGAAGCTCTGCCATTTTTGCTACCTTTTCAGGTTTTGCTAGCTTATTAAAATTAGTTACATGAGGTAATAAAATTGCATTACAGATACCATGAGGTAGATCATAGAATCCGCCTAATTGATGTGCCATACCATGAACAAGACCTAATGACGCATTATTAAAGGCCATCCCGGCTAAAAACTGAGCATAAGCCATCTTTTCTCTAAGTTCGTAATCAGAACCATTGGCAACTGCTTTTCTTAAATTTTCACCAATTAATTCAAAGGCTTTTTCTGCAGCTGAATCTGTTAAGGGGTTGGCTATCGTAGATACATAAGCTTCAACCGCATGGGTTAAAGCATCCATACCAGTATTTGCAGTTAATGCCTGAGGTTTTTCAAGCATTAAAACAGGGTCATTAATAGAAACATTCGGAGTTACTCTCCAATCAACTATGGCCATCTTTATCTTTCTGTCTTCATCAGTAATAATACAGAACCGGGTCATTTCACTGGCAGTACCTGCAGTTGTATTAACAGCGATTAGAGGCATAATTGGTTTATTAAGTTGATTCAAGCCTTCATAATCCTGAATTTTACCGCCATTTGTGGCAACAGTAGCTATACCCTTTGCACAATCATGAGAACTACCACCACCTAATGAGACAATGACGTCTATATTTTCAGAATCAATTAATTTAAGGCCGGCTTCAACATTTGAAACAGTAGGATTAGGTTGAACACCATCAAAAACTACAAAATCTATTCCGGCATCTTTTAAATGATCAGTTACCTTTTCCACTATACCAATTTCCACCAGCACACTGTCAGTAACAACTAAAGCTTTAGTACCGTTCTGTCTTTTGATATGCTCACCAATTTCACTAACTGTGTCTTTGCCCAATACATTAACAGGGGGAATAAAATATCTACTTTCTTGAGCCAAATTAATCACCCTTTCGCATTTTTTAATTCAAAGCACTAAAGTAATTTTACAATAGAAATTAATGTATGTCAAGTTATTTATTACACAATAATGGATATTAATTCTAGTGCTTCAAATAACAATCATTAGGCTTTATTTAGCAGCAGCAAAGGCTAAAATTCCCCCTAAGGCCATAGATAAAAAGGCTGCCGCAATAATTCTGTAAACATCGGGCATCATAAAAACTATGGTATGAGCCGGTATCCAGAAAAACGGTATAGTCTTTAATAAAACAAAAGTGACAAAACCTTCCCAGTCAATATCTCTTATAACTTCACCTGGCTTAATATTTTTTATACCATTAGCATATTTATCTACATATGTATCAGTGATTCTATGAAAGCCCATCATCGTAGGGGCGAAAATAATATTCATAAAGAGACTGGTCTGAAAAGCAAGTGATAAACCGCCAGGATCCCCAGGCAACATTCCATTAGTTTGCAAACTGGCCACCCCGGAATTAAATAAACTAAAGACCATAGTAATCCAGATACCTAAAAAGCCCCAGATTAAAGCCCTATAAATAACACCGGTCGGCCTCTTCCATCTATTATTTTTTATCCTTAAAGATAAAATTTCGCCCATAGTTGCCAGAATTGCAAACTTAATAAAGCCCATAATATAAGGATATGAAGCAGTTAAACTTTCAAACACACCTCTACTGGCAGGAATCACTAAAATGCCTATAATAACAATCAATGATAATATCCAGATAATACCTCTTTTCTGCAAAATTTATCCCTCCATGATTTAATATCCATGATATTTCTTTTATATATTCTAGAATAATAATCCTTTAACTTTCTAAATAAATAAATCTGGATCTTTCCTTATATCGCTAAAATTTTTAATCAAATAACTTTTTATTCTATTGAAACCTGGATCAGCAAAATACTTTGCATCTTCAGGGCATTTTTGAATACAACCGCAGCATCTAATACATTTGCCAGGTTCAATATCCCTGAAGTTTTCAAAAGAAATAATCTCCATCGGACAGTTCTCAGCACAGATCCCACATTCAGTGCAGGCTTCAGTTGTCTCTGGTCTAATATCTTTAAACCTTTTAGACCTTTCCTTTAGAGGATAACTTCCTTTAACTTCTAGATCAGGCCAATCTGATAAATCTTTAATACCTATCAATTTTTTTAAAATCCTAATTCCAAATTCTCTGGCCAGCCTTAAATCATCACTATCAGGCCGCTCACCGGCAATCTCTTTGCCATAGGAATGCTCACCGATAAAAGCTGCACCTGCAATACCTTTAAAACCATTAGCTTCAAAAATATCTTTTAATTCTAAAAGGGCATCATCATAATCCCGGTTGCCATATGTTACTACAAAGACAGCAGGAGTTGAACTGCCCTTGATTTCTTGTAATACTTTCACTAAAAATTCTGGGACACGGCCAGAATAAACAGGCACTCCAACAATCAACAGATCATTACCTGCAAAAGAATAGGCTTTTCCCCTTGCCTGCTTTGAAGTAAGATCATATATCTGATAATCCTTCTTTATGCCAGCAGCAATCTCTTTACAAATAGCCTCTGTATTATCAGTAGCACTAAAGTATAGTAGTTTTAAATTCATGCTATATTTGATACCTCCTGACTCTTAAAGATATTATAACATATATATAAAATTATCATGAATTTTATTATTGATAATAGTGATTATGACAAAGATAAATTCCAAATATTAAAAGCCCCTTAAAGTATTCAGCTTTTTAAAATTGCTGTCCACTTTATTGGGGCATTATATACTAATCTCTAACTGCTATATGTTTATTTATACTAATTATTCTATAAACTATATAAACTTAATTGTTTAAAGTTTATTGGTTATTGGTATCAATTGAGTTGTAGCAATAGGATGAAGATAGAGAACATAGCTTAATGAAATTTGATAAATTTTTTCAGCAGCTGCTTTTAAAACAGAGTGAAATTTTTCATCGTCCTGGTCAACATGTAAATTCTTGAGTAATGCTTTTGAAAAACCTGCAATCATATTATCGTTATTAGCAAGTTTATTTACTGCATCTTCCTGTGTATAACCTTCTAAAAGAGCTACAACTCCTAATACATTAGGATTTTCAGTTACTGCTTTATAAAAATTAGGTTTAGCTGGAATAGATACTCTAAACATAAATACTTCCTCATCAAGAAATTTTAAATGTTTCATAATTTCTGTCTTTAATATTTTTTCTGATTCTGCTTTATTTTCACTATAATTATCTATTTCTATCTCTAATAAAGGAATGAACCCTGCATCATAAATTTTTTTGCCATATTTAAATTGCTGAGATACAATATCTTTTATTCCATCTTTATTTGCACCATAAATCACTGAATGTATTTTAACACCAAAAACATTCTGCCTTTTGGCTTCTGATAAAATATAATCCAAGTTAGTTAATGGCTTCATTAACTGAACGTCATTTTCTTTTTCTTCTTTATCCTGGTCGACTTTCAAAATTGAAAGAATCCCTTTATTTTCCCAGAGATAATCAGCAGTAAACTAGCCTTTAATTTTATTATTCATAGTATGTTCAGATAAAATTACTCCTAAAATATGTTCAGAGGTAAATCCAGGACTTGATATTATTCGAGTTCTCATTTCATGAACAAAATTATACATTTCTTCTTCACTATTATATTCCACCTCTGATATTCCATATTTTTTTAAAATATCAGGAATACGGCTACTATTTTGATCAAGAGCAGCAATAAAACCTTTCCTATTCTTTATCCGCTTAAGTTGTTTTTTATCCATATGATTACACTCCCATATTATAGCTATATTTTATAAATATTGAACTTGATTTACAAGTTCACTTATTATGTGTAGATAAATAAGTGTCTAACTATAATTTTACTATATGAGTTCTAACCATAAAAGAGTGTTGCAATGAGAGCATGCAAAAAATAAAGCGGATTAATCACTTTGTGATAACGTTAGTAAATTTTTAATCAATTTAATCATTTTCCAATCACATAACTGGATATTATTAAAAATATTTATAATTAAACAGGTTTATTTAATGATACTCTTTGTTAGTTAATTTTATCTTCTTTAATAATTTAAAGTTTACTGGTTAATCAATCTGGCCGACAAAAAAATAGCCCTCTTTAATGGGCTATTTAGGATATTATAATATTTAACAAATTTTTAATGTTAGTTTTCCTCTTTTTTTGACTCTGTGTCATTCTTACTTGAATTCTTAAAACTTTCAACCCTACTAATTAATTCTGGTGCTATATCAATTAATTTATCCAGAGATCTTTTAGCATCTATCTGTACTAGTTCAACCTCTTCATCACCTGTAATAACTAATAACGCAGTAGGGGAAATCCTGCAACCCAGGCCTCCACCGCCGCCTTCACTTTTTCCGTCTTTTTTTGTATCTTCTCCTAATCCGCCACCCATACCGAATGAAGCAGTTACAATTGGAACTACTTTAACTTTTCCAAAATCCATCGGTTCACCGATAACTGTTTCAGTCTTTAAAAATTTATCCAACTTATCATACATTGTTTCCATTACGGTTCCTGTCATATCCATTATTAGAACCCCCTTTTAATTTTTTAAATAAAACTATATAAAGACCTGTCTTCTGAATAAATCTTAAGAGATAAAAACAAATAGGGGCCAGCATAAATCTACCATAAAGATATCCCTGAGCAGCAATCACCTCCCTATGCCAAAATAAATCTAGTTGAATCCGATCCTTTCTTATCAACCCATCCAGGCTATAAAACAAAGCCGCTAAATTCCCGGTATAATAAGGATCTTCAAATCCCACTTTAAAATTGATATTATAATCTTTAGGTAATACCTGAGAAAGTATTGACCTAATTAAAACCCAGGTTTCACCTATATATTCTGTTACATTATTTTCTCTAATAAATGTTATGAATGAGGAAAATTTACTTTCCTTTTTTAATTCTTCTTTAGCTTCAACTTTTTCTTGCGTTTCAACTTTATCCTTGCTTTTATCAACATCTGTTTTGTCTGATTTACTATCAATAGCATAAACTTTTATACCTAGAAAATATAGTTTAATACAATAAAATTTTTCAACCTCAGAATAATTAAATTTAATCCTGTAACTTATTGGCGCAATTAAAACCATGACCAGAAGAATTAATAATATAACCAAGATCATTAAAATAGTATTGAACATAAGATCCCCTCATATCTTTAGACTTATCTGTCTTGGTTCTTTAAGATCTATTATCCAAAAATTGATGCCAATAGATATCATTATAAACTTATTGTAGTCTGGGAAAAATATTATCTTATATAAAATTTTACTATATAAATTGTAAGCATAAAAGAGTGCTGGGATGATAGAAGATAAAAAATAAAATTAAATTATCACATTCTAATGACAGAACCAATTATTTATTAAATTTAATAACTTTTAAATCACAAAAATACGAAATGCCATCCATTTCTTTTTTATTTTCAGCCCTTGTCCCCTTCTTCATAATCTTTTTGTACAATTTCCCGAGCTCTCAAAACACTGCTTTCACCGAATTTATCCTTCAACCGATCAATGGCTTCTACCACATTATCTGATTCTTCTTTTTCAGCAAAAAGTGACAGCTGTTCCTTATCTGCCGGAATTAAATTACTAACCCCTATTCCTATAAGCCTGATCGGTCTCCTAAAAAGATTATTCTCCTGTATCAATTTCTTGCCAGCAAAATAGATCGTCTCCGTATCATGAAAAGCCCTCTGATAGGTTATCTGCCTGGATGTACTCTTGAAAATATCATAGCTAACTTTGACAAAAACAGTCTCAGCTTTTAAATTCTTCTTTCTGAGTCTTCTGGCTACCTTACCGCTAAATTCCATAAGGACAGAGAGTAAATACTCCTCTTCCTCCATATCCTCAGAAAAAGTCTGTTCATGGCTTATAGATTTAGTGACAGATGTCTTTTCAACCTCTCTTTTATCAATACCCCGGGCTAGATTGTAAAGTTTCTGGCCAAACTTACCAAAGATTGAGCTCAGATCTTCCTCTGAAAGTTTTTTTAGATCATTTATAGTTTTTATATTTATCTTATGTAGTTTCTCTCTGGTTTTCTCGCCGACACCCCAGATATTTTCAATAGGGAGAGGGTCCAGAATTTCCTGAATCTTGTCTTCTTCAATAACAGTAAAACCTGCAGGTTTATCCATATCTGATGCCAGCTTAGCCAGAAATTTATTTGGAGCAATTCCGACAGATGCCTGAAGACCAGTCTCCTCTTTAATCTCTGTTTGAATCTTGCGACCAACTTCCCTGGGGCTGCCCAAAAGCCGTTCAGTGCCTTTAATATCAAGAAAGGCCTCATCAACTGATATCTTCTCAATTACTGGAGTGTAATTGCCGAGAATCTCGAAGATTTGAGCTGAGACCTCCTGATACCTATCCATTCTAACAGGCAGGAAAATAGCATGGGGGCAGCGCCTTCTTGCCTCAGCGGCAGACATAGCTGAATGGACACCATATTCCCTGACTTCATAGCAGGCTGCAGCCACAACACCCCGGCCATCCGGGTCACCGCCAACGATAACAGGCTTGCCCTCAAGCTCAGGGTTATCCCTCTTTTCAACTGATGCATAAAAGGCATCCATATCAACATGAATTATATTTAATGCCATTTCTGATAGCTTCCTTTCCTATCATGTGATAATCTCTTATCATTCTAGATAATCTCCAACGTTTCAAATAACCATCTCTTAATATTTACTCAGGCTTTCAATCACAATATCCCAGAGCCTATCTTTGTCCAGATCAACTGCAACTTCAGCATTAGCGGCTTTACCTGTTCTATTATGAAAATCACAGACCGTTCTCCCTCTGGTTAACTCACTACTAGTCTCTATATCAACTCTCATCTTTTTAGTAGTAAAAACATCATCATCAATTATCTTTGCGACTGTGCAGGGATCATGGACCGGAGGATGCTCAAAACCATAAAACTCTCTGTAGGTCTCGCCAAATAATTCAAGTAACTTTAAAGTTAAGTTAGCAACTCTATTATCCAGTTTTGTAATTCTCTCTTTAACTTTTTCATCTGCTAAAGCCTGATAGGTAACATCAAGACCTGTCATCACAATCGGAACCTGACTCTCGAAGACAACTTTAGCAGCTTCCGGATCGGTATAAATATTAAATTCTGCTGAAGGAGTGGCATTGCCAGCACCACAGGCTCCTCCCATTAAAACAATCTTCTTTATTTTATCCTTTATTCCTGGCTCTAAATTTAAAGCCATCGCTATATTAGTCAGAGTTCCAGTTGGAACTAAAATCAACTCACCATCAGACCGTAAAGCTTCCTCAATAATAAAATTTACTGCATGTTTAGATTCAGCTTCTTTTGTCGTATCAGGAAAAGGTATATCGCCAAGTCCGCTATCTCCATGGACCTCCGATACCTCTAATTGATTTCTAACCAGTGGCTTATGCATGCCGGCATAAACAGGTACGTCTATATTTGCAAAATCACAGATATCTAAAGTATTCTTTAAGGTTTTAGGCAGAGTCTGATTACCTGCCACAACTGTTATTCCCCTCAAGTCTATTTTATCTGACTTAGCAGCAACTAAGATTGCAATTGCATCGTCATGACCTGTATCAACATCTAAGATTATCTTCTCTTTTTTGCTCACAAAAATCCTCCTTTAAACTAGAATTATGTATCTATTAACTTATTACTTATTCATTAACTGTTATAATTTATTGTATCATAAAGATAATCATTATGTCATAATCCTATTGAAACTCAAAAAAACCTGGCAATCAAATCCCAGGTTTAAATGATTCATTTATTATTAAATTTAAATAATTACTTATAAGAAGTAATAACATTAATAATTGCTTTATATGCTGCACTGTGGGCCATTCCACTGGCCTGATTTACTGTTCCTGTAAAATAAAGATCATTATCTGGATTATAAAAGGCAAAAGAACCTGTCTGGCCCCAGAAGCCTAGAATTTCACCAACAGATTTCATAGATGTCATAAACCGTGGAGTCCAGAGTTTTTCCAATCCCAAACCGTAATAAAACTGACCTGGAAAGTAAATCATATTCCAGTTTGATTTCAATTCTAAAATTAAATCCTCCGGGAAAAAGAAGCCATTAAAAAATGCCTTTAAAAATTTCATTGTTTCAGCTGCTGTAGAAACAATACCACCTTCTGCTGTTACTGATGCCATATAATTTGGAGCAAAGATCTGTTCTCTCTTATAATAAAATGGTACAGGTTCAGTATCATTAATATCAGTATATGCATAGGTCTTTACAAGACTCAATGGTTTAAAGATAAATTCGTCAAAAACATCGGCTATATTCATATCTGTAACTTTTTCAATAATTGCACCTAACAATTGATAATTAGTGTCTGAATAAAAAACTTTACCCTTCTTTCCAGGTTTAAATTTTGGCTTTAATGACTTAACCTGATTAATTACCCTTTCAAAGGGCCAGGCCTCATCACCTCCGGCAAGCAGCCCGGATGCAGCTTCGCCTTTTGGCTTTTGATAATAGAAATAATCAGGCAGACCAGAAGTATTACTCATCAGATGAGCAACTGTGATTTCCCCGGTATAATCAACGCCATCAAGAATATGAATACCACCGATCAATGATTCAGGGAAGTATTCTGTTATCCTATCAGTAAAAGATAATAATTTCTTCTCCCTTAAAATTAATAATACAGCTGTTATATATAATTTAGTGACACTTGCGATAAAATATTTATCATCCTGGCTAAGATTACCAGCAGACCCTTTCCAGGAGATTGATGAATCTCCATTTTCTACTGCAAAGATAGCACCATAAACATTATTTTTCTTAGCCATCTTAAATAGAGACTTCTCAAATACTTGATCTTTAATCATAACTGGCATCTTAACCACCCCATAATATTTTTTAAATATCTATTTAAATACTGGTTTATACATATGATAAACTGTCAGATAATCATTTTCTTTCTGATCTATTAATTGATACCCGAGATGCTGATATAAATTTTTCGTATCTTCATTGCCTGTATAGAGATAAATACCATCACAGTCATCCAAACCCCTGACAAATTTTTCTGACTCCTCCAGGAGTAATCTGGCGATTCCCTGCCCCTGATATTTTTCACTAACACCTATAACTTCCAGATTATAATAATCTTTGGTTGGTATATTTTTTGTCTTAAAAAGTTTTGCAGACTTTAATATTTTCCTGATATTTAATGCCTTTATCGCTGGAATAATTAATTTGAAGATATCCGGGAAATAAGCCTTTAAAAGTCCTGACATACTCCCAATATTAGAATTTCTAAGATAAGCAACACCAACAACTTTATCACCATCTTCAGCCAGGATTATCTTCTCTCCAGTTTCATAGAGCTTAATAGCAGAAAAGTAATTTAGATTCTCCCAGGTTTTAAATTTTTCTGGCACTGAAAAGTCATACATCAATGTTGTAATCCTTTCAGTTTTAAAAGTTCTGCTCATTACATCTGCTGCCTGCCTCAATTTACCTTCAATATTAATTTCATTAGTCAGGGTATTAATCTCTGCCATATAATATAACCTCCAGGATGGATAATATTTTTATATTAACTAAATATTATTACATTTTTCTCAAACTGTCAATATAAATTTAAAATTGATTTAAAATCTATTGCTAGATCAACTTTTTAAGACAATGCAATAAAAAAGCCCTGCCTGAAATAAGGAAGGGCTAAAAGCTAATACTAAATTATTAATTAATCTTTAATCTTGAGGTAGTAAAACTCTATCAATAACATGGATAACTCCATTAAGGGTTTGAATATCAGTTATAATTACCTCCGAATCATTAATAAATACTTTTCCATCTTCTATTGTTACTTCGATTGTCTCACCCAATAAGGTCTCTACTTCCTGGCCATCTAAACCAACAACAGTTTCTGCCATAACCTGGCCTGAGACTACATGGAATAATAAGACATCAGCTAAATCTTCTGGATTATCCAAAAGTTCTTCTAATACTCCTGATGGTAATGCATCGAAAGCCTCATTAATTGGAGCAAAGACTGTAAAGAGTCCTGGTCCTTGCAGGGCTTCAACCAAATCGGCTGTTACCACTGCTGTAACAAGGGTGTCAAAGCCATTAGCCACGGCTGTCTCAACAATATCTGCAGGCCATAGAACTCCATCAATTACATGGATTACTCCATTACTTGCTTCCACATCAGGTGTGATAACTTCAATGTCTTCATTTAAGAAGACACCTTCATTGATCGATATTTCTATCTGCTGAGGGTTTAATAGAGTATCTGCCTTCATACCATCAGAAAGATCAGTTGACATTACTTTGCCTGGAACAACATGATATTTAAGAACATTAGCCAACCTTGGATCAGCCAGTAACTCTGAAGCTTCCATTTCCATAGCATTTAGAAAATCTTCAAAAGCTTTATCATTGGGAGCGAACACTGTCAAAGGACCTTCAGCCTTAAGGGCATCAACCAAACCAGCCTCTTCCGCTGCAGCCAGAAGTGTTTCAAAAACTCCTGCATCATCAGCAGTTCCAACTATATCATTTAATCCTTCATCAATAATATCGTTTGTTGTATCTGTCAGACCATTTGTACATCCTGTCAGAAAAAGCACCAATGCCAGGGTTAAAGCTAAAAAACCTACTCGAAAGAAATTTCTACTTTTTTTCATTTTATTTATCCTCCTAAATTAATAATGTTTATTATTAATATTATTATACCAAATTTAGAATTATCTCAGTCATATATCAGTCATATTTCAGTCATATCTCAGTCATATTCCAACTTTTTTAGAGTTCAATTTAAAAAACCTGGCATTTTACTGCCAGGCTTCTAAATAATACTATTATATTTTAAAGTTTACTTAATCTGTTTATTCTTCAGAGTTGTCTTCATTTTCGTCTTCTCCGGAATCATCTCCATTTGTATCTTCTTCAGTATCATTTTCTTCAGACTCTTCTAAATCAACAGATGATAAAATAATTGGATCATCTAACTCTATTTTTTCACCAACAATAACCGAAACTGGTTCTTCAAGTATTTTAACTTCATAATCTGAGTCATCAATCACAATTTCATCTTTCATTTCATCTTCATCTTCATCTTCGCTTTGCTCTTTATAGCCAACAAAAGCTCTTAATTTATATTCGCCATCAGAAAGACCTCGGAGCATAAATGAACCAGCATCTCTACCACTAATCTCTTCAATTGAAGTCAATGAGATAGCTTCAGGTTCCGCACCATCTTTAAACTCTTTAGCTTCTGAATCATAATCATTAACATTATATGCTTCAACATAAACATCTCTATTATCAATATCTATAAATTCTTCTTTTATATCTCCATCTTCCTCAAATTTACCTAATACCCGACCAAGAATATTTCCTGCATAATTTTTATCAATTACATTTACAGCCTGTGTATTTAAAATAGCTTTATCTGATCTCCCAGCAAAAACCAGTTTTGTCAGGTCAACATCAAGAACAATCGAAGTAATTGTATCTCTCTCAATTCCAAAATTGTAATCAATCTGAAAACCTTTTTGTTGACCAGCAGGAACTTTCAAAGGCATTTCAGAACCATCATCAAATACTAACCTTGATAAATATCCCTGACCATCTTCATCAGCTAATTTAAGTCTAATTTTATTGTAATTGCCTTCAGGTAAAAATTTATCTCCTAACTTTTTTTCTGTAAATTGAAGCTGTAATAAATCAACTTTTAACATTTCATCTTCTTCATCTTCAAAATTATTAATTGTCTCCCAGCCGCCATCTACATGATTAACATTAACTTCATCGATATAAACATAAACATGTTCAAGATCATTAACAGCATTATCAGCGATAAATAAAGCCAGTTGGCCGGTCTCTTGATCTGTATCTACTCCATCTCCTAAAAAATCACCGGTACAACCTGCTACAACAATCGTAAACAGAATAAGTGAAACAACAAAAATTGTCTTTTTTTTCATTAAATTATTCCTCCTTAGAAAAATCGATTTAATTTTAAATTAAAATAAAAACTGTCGCAAATCAGGCTGCGACAGAAATATAATTGCTGCAACCTGGCAGTCATAGAAAAAAATTCTTTAGACCCATAGCTTTGCGCAAGCCAGCTTTCGCTGACCTTGCCCATATGATTTTTTTATTTTTATTAATTAAAGTATACCATAGTTAAAGATAAATAAAATTGTATTTCTATAAGTGTACCCTTATTTATCGGAATAATGCTCCGAAAGTATCAGTATATTTTGCTCTTCTGGCTGGAGTTTAAATCCATAAAATTCCAGGGCTTTAATTTAATATCTTCTGCCATCTTTCTCTATACGCTACTGTTTCAAAACCTATATTTTTATAAAAGTCAGGTGCTCCTCCAAAACAATACTCTGCTCCTAATGCTTTAGTCTTTTTCATACCTTCAGTCAGAGCAATTGTTGCCAGGCCCTTACCTCTATGTTCAGGCACTGTTGCCAGAGGCTCTAAATAAGCATATTTATTCTGAGTGTCAAACCACATCCCTGCATAACAGGCATATTCTCCATCAGGGGCCTTTATTATAGTTGTTAAATCTTTTCTAAAGTTAGGTCCACTCTGCATTAGCAACCTTCCTTCATAATCATCATCAGGATTAGGACCATGATCAAACCCTTTCCAGAGGCAATCATGTATCTTCTTTATATCATTTTCCTCTTCCAGTGTAAATAATGAATAATCGGATGGCAGGTCAAATTCAACAAAATCTTTTTCATAAGAGAATATAGTTACTATTTCTTTATATTCTTTCTTATAACCATTATTTTGTAATAGATCTCTTTTAACTTTTTCTTTATCTGTAATCCATACATTTAAAATAATCTTTCCATCTTTAATTGTTGATAATTCCTTTTCAACATATTCAAGCATCTCAAATAATAATTTATTATAACCTGGTTTTACAACTAAAAAAGCATCTCCTAAATCCATCTCATAACATGCTAAACCAATGATTTCTCCTTTTTCCTCCCAGATACCAAATCGATGAGCAGATTGATAATTAAAATACGGATGAGTATGGGCATATTCAAAAAATTGTTGTAAGAGATAACTGTTTAATGTGCCTACATTATAAATATCAACTAAAAACTGACTCACTTTTTTAAAATCAGCTAATAACTTATATCTTCTTCTAGTAATCATCTTCTCACCTCTTATTTTGTTTTCTTATATAATCATTCAGGATATTTTAAATTTATCCTGCATGATTTTTGTTATTACATAAATCAATGTTTTATTATGTTAAAAGCCAAAAATTGTAACCAGCTTTATTTTCTTTTTAGTTTTAATCGTCTATAATATTAAATAAATGATAAATAACTATACAGGAGGGTTAAGCATGAAAAATAAAAGGGAAGATATTGTAATGGCAGTATTTATAGCAGATGCCCTATCTTTTGGCTCACACTGGGTTTATGATACAGACAAATTAAAAGAAGAATACACAGGAATCATCAATGAATTCAGAGCTCCAATGTCTAATTTCCATGAAGGTAAAGCAGCTGGAGATTTAAGTCATTATGGCGAACAGGCTCTGGCCCTTTTAAGATCGATCTCTGATAATAAGGGGTTTAACCTTAAGAAATTTAAAGCTGACTGGATAAAACATGTTGAAAATACTGAGATGTATATGGATCATTCGATGAAGGATACTCTGAATATATTTAAAGTTTCAGATACACTTATCGGTGCTGATAATGTTGAGCTCGGTGGAATAGCCCGAAGTCTGCCATTATTTATAGAAGAGGATATTTCTAAAGAAGAATTTATGAATTTAGTCCACATGACTCATAACGGAGAAGTTGTTGATCAGACAGCTGAATTTGTTTACCAGGTGATGAAAGATATTCTGGATGGTAAAAATTATAAAGAGGCCATTGAAAACAATAAAGATATAAATCAATTTATTCTGGATAATTTTAATAAAATTGGTCCTAAAGATAAAATAGTGGAAAATGCCGATGATCGGGGTCAGGGCTGTTCTATTCAGCAGGGTCTGCCGATTGTACTGGATGTATTATGGAATGCCGATAACCTAATGGAAGCCCTGACTTTAAATATCATGGCCGCCGGAGATAACTGCCCTAGAGGAATGGTTATTGCAGCAATAATGGCCGCCAGCGAGGGTTTAGATACTATACCTGCAGAATTGATCGATGGTTTTAATAAATCAAAAGAAGTTAAGGAATTAATTTAATCTAGCAGCTTTAATCTTTCTGCAAGATTAAAAAACTCAAGGTCGGCTTGAACCGGGTAATTATAATCCGGTTTTCTGCCGACCTTTTTTTATATATAATTTGGCTTTATTTGATTAATCAGCCCCAGATGGGCATTAAAATTAATTATATTATCTAGATTTCACAATAAATTTAATAGCTGTACGCTCTTCTCCTCCAATCTCAACTTCTTTAAATGCAGGTATGCAGATTAAATCGATCCCTGCTGGCGCTACAAAACCTCTAGCTATCGCAACTGCCTTAACTGCCTGATTGATTGCTCCTGCACCTATTGCCTGCAATTCAGCAGTACCATTTTCTTTAAAAGTTCCCGCTAAAGCGCCTGCTACAGAATTAGGATTAGAATTTGCTGCTACTTTTAATACATCCATGTAATAAAATTACCTCCTTAAAAACTTAAGTCGGGGCTGATATTACTATAATTGTCTGTATTATAGGAAACTCCTGCAGTAATTTGAAATAGTATAAAAAAATTAATAAAATTATGAAAAACTGTATTCCTGGCAAGACTAAAATACTTGCCTTTTAATATTTTTTTAACTGCTAAGGCTGCATAATTCCGGCAAAGGCCAGCCAGGCCAGTACAGATTTAGCTACAAGGCTGAGGATTATATAACCCCTTTCCCCATATAGATAGTTCTTCCATTTCCCCACCTTTTTATACTGTAAAATCATATTGATAGGGAACAGGTTGAAGAACACAAAATAACTTCCTACAATTGCATAGACAAACCAGGGTACTTCTGCAGGGTTGGAATTACCAAAGGCATATAAAAGGATAACTATCCAGGGGACTATTCCTGCAAAGCTGCCGAAAATAAAGGGCTTCCAGTTAGTCTTTTCAGTCTTCTCATTAATCTCTTCCATATCAAGGCCAAATAGGTTCATAGAGGCGTTTGCTGCAATAATCAATAGCAGGGCACCTATATCATATACACCGAACAATAGAGCTATTAGAACAATCATCAGAGAAGAACTCAGTGCATACTCATACCAGCGAAAGCGATTCATTCCCCGGTCTAGATCTCGGTTATAAATAGGGTTTCCCCAGGAACTTACAATAATAAAATGAGCTGCTGCCGATAGAAATAAAAAGATGGAGACCATGATTCCAAAGGGTACCTCCCCGATCTGATTAGGGTCTGTTACTAATCGCATCTGGGTCTGATCAAAGGTTAAAAAATAAGACCAGACAGGAATTCTAAATTCAGCAATCCGCTCAATAAAAAGCGCAAATCCCAGCATCAAAGTTCCTTGAATCAAATGCAAAAACCCCATAATTTTATTAAATCTTTTTAAAGAAGCATAGGTAATTTCTTTTGCCATCTCAGCACTTTCTTTCTTTTATTTAAAAATAAAAACTACTAACTTAACTAAACATCATTATTAGTTATTTCTTCACTGATAAAAATAATCCTGTAATTTTAACAAATAATAGAAAAATTAAAATAAAATAATATTAATTTGAATTATTTCAAGGTTTTTATAAGCTTAATAAAGAGCTATGCTTTAAATGATCTTCTATTTTAATGTCTGGTAAGACATCTAGCTCTGATAATGCATAAACTGCTCCTGCTAGAGCTTCTGAATTTTCCTTATTCTTAAACGAAGACTCAGTAATTTTTAAGTTCTTTGTTACAGTACTTTTTAATTCTGATTCAGTTGAATTCAAACTACTTTTGACAACATTGATAAAGTCATTATAATAGCATATCTTTCCGGATATGACGATTATATTAGGATTCAATAAAAGAGTTAAATTAAATAATACCTTCCCTAAGTACCCAGCCCCTCTTCTAACGAAATTTTTAAGGGTTTGATCTTTTGGCAACATTTTTAAAGCATAATCTATATCTAATTTGTCTTCATCAACATCAAAATTATTTTTCATAAAGTTAACAACAGCTTTATTAGAAATAAAACTATTTAAAGTTACTGACTTATTAGAACCTGGATTTATAATAGTGCTACCTAATTCACCAGCATAATTATCTGCTCCAGAATAAGCCTTTCCATTAAAAATCATCCCTGCTCCAACACCTTCAGAAATATAAATATATAAAACATTATCTGTAAGAGCATGTTCACCAATTAAAAACTCACATACAGACAATGCTAACGTATTATGAACAACTACTACCGGTATTTTGATTTCTCTGTTAATAAGATACTTTAATGGTAATCCTCTTAATACTGAATTTCCATCAATAATCATCCCTTTCTCTTCATCAACAACTCCTGGAACTGAAATACCAATATGATCTATATCAAATTCTTTAAGAACTTCTTTAATAACTTTTTTACAATCTTCAATTTGTTTAATAGGATCATTATTTTCAACTTTACAAGTTTTAGATAAACATATTTCATTTGCCAAATTTACAACAGTATACTCCCAAATATTATTGCTAACTGATATACCCAACACAAATTTCCCATTTTTATTTAATGAAAAATATTTAGGAGGCCTCCCACTTTTAGTAATACCATCTGGGCGATATGATGTGTCATGTTGAAAAATTAAATTATCACTTTTTAATTCCTCTAAAAGAGATAAAATAGTAGTTGGTGTTATATTCGTCATATTATATATCTCCGGTTGAGAAATCGGACCATGGTACCTTACTATTTCTAATAAAGCTTTCCGATTCATCTTTTTAATATCAGCAGTATCTCCTGTATACATTAAAATCACCTCAATCATTTAATCATATTTTTTAATACTAGATTAACAAAACTTTATAAATTAATAAGGTTTGTTTTTAATATGTTGGTAAAGATTTATAGTCATTTGTTTTATAACTATCAAAAGATCTATCAACTTCAATGTCCTTATTAATCTTTTCAATCTGCTCATCTAGCCATTTTACTAAATACTTTAAACGTGAAATTATATCAGCATAATGTCCTAAATTAGTATCTAAATTTGCTTGTTTTGACCTTTTAAACCATATAGCAGAAAATTCAAGCATCAATTCTGAGTAATCTTTAATAAGCTGTTCTGTTTGTAATTTATAATCAATAATATTATTAACATCTGGAAAATCATTTTCAAAATGGTTTCTAATATTTCTTCCAAGTCTTAGTTTTATTATCATAACTCTAAATGCTTTAATAATATAAATGAATTCCTTCTTCATTAAGCTTCTTTTAACTTTATTAATTTCTCTTTCGATGAAATTTACCTTGTTTTCAATATTATTTATTTGTTCATCGGTAATTTTAAATATAGGTCTTAATAGGTGATGACCTTTCTCCTCCATTACATATGGTATATTTTCTGGTAGTTTATCAAAGGGTCCATTCAAATCATCTGGCTCTGGGCCAATTAATGTCCTCCCAAATAAAGGTTCATCAAATAAAGATATAACACATTGGCATCTATTTTTTGACCATATTCCAGGGATTCTATAAATTTCGCAAAACTTATTAATTATCTTAAGCCATAAATCACCTTCAGAAAATATTCTCTGATAAGAATCATTTAATTTATCTTCTTCGAATGATAACCCTTCCCAGCTTAATGACCCTGTATAAATATAAGTATAAAAACTAGCACTAACCATTGAGTAATGTCCATGATCTCCCCAGTCAGTTAATAATACTCCTGATGCTCCATTTTTAATCCCATCTCTAATTAAATTATGAATATTAATTTTGGCAGAGTCTATTCTTGGAAATATACTGTTCCATGCTCCAGTTCCGGGACAAACCCAGAATTTTCTATTAGATTCTCCAAATTTATAGGTTGATTCATAACTTTCTTTGGGGTCATAATCCCAATCTAATAAAATTACATCCTCTGGGACCTCATCCATTAAATCTGGATAATTTATTAATATATCACCAAAAAGCATAATTTTTTTATTATACTTATCAGCTAGTCTTATCAATTGTTTAATATGATATAAATATACTCGGCCTTTACCTTCTTTTTCAGCCCATTCTTTAGATAACCCTTTTCCAAGATCATAGGTTTCATCTGCGCCAACATTTAGCCAGTCACTTGAAAAATATGGTAGATACTCAGAATATAGGTCATTAATAAAATCGTAGGTTTCATCTAAAGCAGGAGATAATGTCCAGAATAGTTCTGATTCACTAAGTTCTCTATATTTTGCTTGCTGTAAAGTATAATTTTGATGCCCAAAAGACTGCATATTTGCCATTAATTCTATATGATTCTCTTTACATTTCTTCTCTAAGTCTTTAATAAATCCAGCATCGATAGTATTATCTTCTTGATTTATATCAGGATGTTTTTCAGATTTATAAGTATTTTCTATATATAACTGTAACACATTTAATTTACCTATATTCATAACTTGAATAATTTCATCTAAAGTTTCTAATTTCATGATTTTATCTCTAGAATAATCTAACATTAATCCTCTATTTTCTATTTTAGGATAATCAAATATTTGCAAGCAAGTTATAAGTTTATCTTCTATTTGGCTCAATATCTGCTCAAAAGTTAAACAAGCATAAAACAGTCCAGTTTCATCAAACCCACTCAAATAAATAATGTTTTTACTAATACTTAAATCATAACTTTGAGGTCTATCTAGATTTTTAGTATTTTTGTTTTCCAAATCAGTGTCTGGACTATTAGAGATTATTATTTTGGATTTCAAATTATCTTTTAGTACATACTCATATTCAATATTTAATTTTTCATCTATTAATTTACCGATTTTGTTTAAAGTCTTTTGATTACTAGAATACAGATATACTTTATTCTTAAAATGAAAAGTCTCTTTTAGATATTTAATACTTTTTACATCTGGAATTATTTTATATTTCATTTAAGCTTTCCTCCTATAATAACTAACTCCATGGATAAGCAATGTCCCAAATATTATCAAAATCTTGTGACCATAAAGTAGTAAAATTATCTGCAGCCATATAAGTGCTAAAATCATTGTCAAACTCTTTAGAACCCAATATATTTTCTCTTTGTTCATTTAACCATATTGCAGATTCAGATAATTGATTAATAAGTTTAGAATATAAGTAAGATATATTTTCAAAACCTTCAAAGTAAGACCTTTCCATCCAAAGTTCAGAGTGAAGCCCTCTTATCTTTTCTACTTTTTGACTAAGCATTTTAATTTTGTTAATTGTTTCTAATATGAAATTTTCATCAACAGTTTTATTGGCAAATCTTTCTCTAATTTCATTTGAAAGCAAACCCTTTTCACCAGTAAGCTTAACCTTCATAGCTGAAAGTGTCATTTCTTTACTTAAAATTGTAGAATCTAAATTTTTACTTACTTGTAACCCTTTAACACCTACAGAGTATAATTTTATAAAGTCAGATTTATCTAATGAATCTATACCTTGAACTCCTTTTATTGATTTCCCTTTAATAATATCATCAAATAGAGAATACAACGATTTTGTCTTAAAAGCATCTGTAAGTCCTTCATTGCTTGTTTCAAGTATTCTTAATAATTCTAGCTGATCTTTAGTAAAAAAATCAAAAAACTCCATTCTTGATAAAAAATCATCATAAGTTAATTCATTTAAAGACCAACTTTTTTCCGCCGCATAAATATATCCTGGAAAACTTAATCCTATGGATTGCATATGACCGTAGTCGCCCCAGTCTGTTAAGAGCACACCATTTGTCCCATGTTTATATCCTGCATCAATGATGTTATTAATATTTCTAAAGGCATTTTTCATACGAGGGAAAATTGAATTCCAACTGCTTGTTCCAGGAGCGACCCAAAATTCTAAATCTTCATAATGCTTCATATTTGAATAATCTTCATTAGGTGAGTAATCCCAATATATAGGAATAATACTTTCATCCAGTTCTTTTAATAATTCTGGGTATTTATTAAACATATCGCTCCAGATTAAAGTATTATTTATACCATATTGTTTTATTATATCTATAACCTTATCTAAATGCTTTAAATAAACTTGTTCTTTACCTATTTCATTACAAATATCTTTAGAATAACCAGTTCCAATGTCATAGGCTTCATCCATATTTATATGCATAGTTTTTGATTCAAAACCTTTTAAAAGGTTTTTTATCAGATCATCAAGTAATTGATAAGTTTCATCTTTTAAAGGAGCAATAGTCCATAAATCATCATTTTCAGATAAATCCTTATACTCAGGAATTCTCAAAATACCATGGGCATGAGAGAAAGTTTGTAAATTAGGCTGAAATTCAATCGCTCTTTGCTTGCAATATCTATTGATTTTAATTATATCTTCTTCAGTTAGTCTTCTTTTCTTCTCCCCTATCTTTGGATGAGAAGGAAAGAAATATGCATCTTCAATATATACTTGAAAAATATTCATTTTATAAAGATATAAAATATCTATAATTTTATAAATGGTTTTAAGTTTAGGCACCTTTCCCCTTGACACATCCAACATTAAACCTCTATTTTTAACTGAAGGATAATCAATTATTTTCATAGAATTCAAATCCCAATTAAGCTTTTGATCCAATAATTGACCAAAAGTTAAAAAGGCATAATTAAGTCCTTCTGCTCCAGTATAATAAATAATTGTTTCTCCTTTTTTTATATCTAATATATATGATTGCTCTATAACTTCATTATTTATCGGTTCATTAGATTTATGTAATAATTCTTCACTACTTATGATTAAGTCTATATAATGGTGTAAAAAGAAAATAATACGAGCCAAATGCTCTCTCCTCGGTTATAATATAAGT